>CAZMRP010000034.1:0-17594 GCA_964568275.1 uncultured Myxococcales bacterium | reverse complement strand
CGACGCGATGACGCCCACCGTCGCCGTGCCGCCATGTCCGGCCTTGTACCACGGGCCGCCGCGCGGTTCAGCCGCCGAGTCGACTCCCCGGCGGGGCCTGCGTTGCGCCGCAGGCGGTCCCCTTCGGGCCGATCCCCTGCTAGGATGGCGGGGGGAGGTGGACGATGACCCAGCGCGTTCTGCCGTTCCTGCTGTGGGCCTCCCTGCTCGCCCCGGCCTGCACGCCCGGCGAGGACGACACCGACCCGCCGATCGATGTCGGCCGCGACGACGCCGACGCCGAGGAGGTGTTCACGGGAGCCCTGGTGCCGGTCGCGCCGCCGGTGGAGGTCCACGTCAGCCCGGACCGGGTGCTCGGCCCGGTGCTGCTCACGTCGCTGTCGGGCTCGGCGGCGGTGATCTGGGGCGAGCGCGACACGGAGGCCGCGAACTGGGGTGAGCCCGGCGTTGCGATGCTCGACGCGGCAGGGGCCCTGGCCTTCGACCCGGTGCACCTGCCGGACAGCGGCCACGAGCCGGTGGGCCTGGAGCCGCTGAGCGCGGTGCGGCAGCTGGCCTACTTCACCCTGCAGCGCGACGCCGGCTGCGCGGCCACGCTGTACCGCCGGACGATCGACACCGCCGGCCGGCTGATGGGCTCGACGGCCACGGTCGACACGCTCGACGACCCGCTCGCCGTGCACGTGGCCTCCGTCTCGGGCTACTCGCTGGTGCTGGCGGTGGAAGGCTCGGCCTGCACGGCTCGCCCGTTCCCCGCGGCGCGGACCATCATCGTCGGCGCCGACGGCACGGCGACGGGGGAGGTGCCGCTGGGCGAGGCGTATCGCATCTCGGCGCTCACCGCCAAGCCCGACGCCAGCGGGTACCTCGCGGCGCGCTACGTCGACAGCGACGGCGTGCGGCTCGACGAGCTGGGGCTCGGCGGCGGCCTGAGCCGCGGCTGGACCATCGTGCGGCGCGACGGGACCGTCGCCGGCACGTCGTCGACCGCCGCGCTCGCCACCGGCGGGACCGACTACCTGCTCGCCTGGGCCGGCGAAGTGGACGGCGTGCAGTCGTGGTACCTGCACCAGGGACCCTACGGCGACGACCTCGAGTTCGGCGCCGACCCGGTGGCCCTGCCGCTCGCGGCGCGCTTCGACCGCCGGGCGGCCGTCGCGGCGTTCCAGGGCGGCTACGTCGTGGCCTACGTGCCGGCGTCCGGCGCGCCGCTGCGCGTCGACCTGCTGCTCGGCGGGACGCTCGAGGAAGGCTGGTCGCCGGACGTGCCGGGCGAGGTGACCTGGGTCGCGGTGGCGCCCATCGGCGCGCAGGTCGCCGTGGCCTGGATCGAGAAGTGGGCCGGCGCCGCCGCGCCGTCGATCCTGCGGGCCGGCCTGTTCCGGCGCAACGAGACGGGAGGTTCGTGATGTTCCAAGCCCGACGCCGTTTGACCCTCGTGGCGGTCCTGGTCGTCCTGGCGCCGGCGGCGGCCGCGGCGCAGACCACGATCAACTTCGACGAGCGTACCCGGCCGACGACGTTCGGCGCCACCACGGCGCTGCGCACCGACTACTCCGCCCTCGGCGTGACCTTCGCCGGTCCGACGTCCAACGGCGGCGGCGGCGTGCTCAACGAGGGCGGCGGCTTCGGGGTCAGCGGCCACAGCTCGCCGAACTTCCTCGCGTTCAACTGCAGCTCGAGCTTCTCCGGCGGCGGCGTGCCGTGCGACCCCGAGACGCTGAACTTCTCGCCCGCGGTCGGCCTGGTGCGCTTCAAGGCCGCCCGGGCCGGCACGCTGAGCGTCACGGCCTACAACGGCACGACCGTGGTCGCCACCCGCTCCTGCTCCCTCAGTTCGTACACGCTGGCCACCTGCGAGATCACCGCCGCGACGATCACGCGCGTGGTGCTCGACGCCTCCGCCACGGTCTGGGTGCTGGACGACCTGTACTTCGTCGTCGCCGCGCCGACCGACGCCGACGGCGACGGCTTCACCGTGGCCGCCGGGGACTGCGACGACACCGACCGCTTCCGCTACCCGGGGGCCGCCGAGCGCTGCAACGGGCTGGATGACAACTGCGACGGCGTGGTGCCGGCCAACGAGAGCGACGGCGACGGGGACGGCTACCGCGTCTGCGCCGGGGACTGCGACGACGGCAACGCCGCCCGCCGCCCCGGGGCGCTCGAGATCTGCAACGGGATCGACGACGACTGCGACTTCGTCGTGCCGGTCAACGAGGCCGACGCGGACGGCGACGGCTACCGGCTGTGCAACGGCGATTGCGACGACCTCGACCGCCAGCGCTACCCGGGGGCCCCCGAGCGCTGCAACGGGCTGGACGACAACTGCGACGGCCTGGTCCCGGTCGGCGAGGTGGACGGCGACGGCGACGGCGTGCCGGTCTGCGCCGGGGATTGCGACGACGCCAACGCCGCGCGCGCCCCGGGCCTGTCCGAACTCTGCGACGGCCTGGACAACGATTGCAACGGCACGGTGCCGGCCGACGAGGCCGACGCGGACGGCGACGGCGTGCGGATCTGCGCCGGGGATTGCGACGACGGCGACCCGACCCGCCGCCCCGGCCTGGCCGAGCTGTGCAACGGGGTCGACGACGACTGCGACGGCAGCGTGCCGACCGACGAGGCCGACGCGGACGGCGACGGGGTCCGGATCTGCGAGGGCGACTGCGACGATACCAACGCGTCCCGCCGCCCCGGCACCTTCGAGGTCTGCGACGGGCTGGACAACGATTGCGACGGCGGCGTGCCGTCCGACGAGACCGACGGCGACGGCGACGGCGCGCCGATCTGCGCCGGGGACTGCGACGACGCCGACGGCACGCGCTATCCCGGCGCGACCGAGCTGTGCAACGCGGTCGACGACGACTGCGACGGGATGGTGCCGGACGACGAGCTGGACCTGGACGAGGACGGCGTGCAGGCGTGCGCCGGGGACTGCGACGATCTGAACCCCGCGGTCAGCCCGGGCCGCGCCGAGGTGTGCGGCAACGGGCTGGACGACGACTGCGACGGCCTGACCGACGCCGCCGACCCGGCCTGCGGCGGAAACCCGGACGCGGACGCCGACGCGGATGCGGACGCAGGGGCGGACGCCGATGCGGCTGCCGACGCCGACGCCGACGCCGACGCGGCGACCGACACGTTCATCGACCCCGGCCCCGGCTCGGCCAGCACCGGCTGCGGCTGCGCCGTTCCGGGCCGCGGCGCCCCCGCCGGCGCGCTGTTCGCCCTGCTGGTCGGGCTTGCGGCCGTACGCCGCCGCCGGCGCTGATCACTCCGGTCGGGCTCGCCCGGAGGCGCCCTCTCGGTCCTCCAGCCGCAGGTCTTCTTCGGTCTTCGGCCCGTCTTGACGGCGGAGGAGACGCGCGTGCAATCATCCCAGGTGCGGCAAGTGGGACGGCGGGGATCGGCGCTGGTCGTGTGTCGGAAGTCGGCGGACGTGTCGGTTGCGACGTCGTTCCCCCCCCTGCGCGAAGCATGCCACCGACCGGACCTCGGGCGTCTGAGGATCGGCCGTGAGCGGGCGGCCGACCTCGACGGTTCGAGTTCCGGTCAGGGCAATTGCATCTGCTCCGGGCCTTCCGGGGCGTCGTTCGTCGCGCGCTGTCGTGGGCCTCGGTTGCCTGCCGGACGGGGGTGGGCGCGCAGCCCGTTGCGAGGCGGGCTACGCGGAGTCGACAACGTCCGCGGCGTTCCGCGGCACTCGCCCAGGCGCGCGGATGGGCGAGCGAGACCAGGCGCGTGGTCGTTCGCCGGTGGCCGGGGGGCACCGCGGACGATGGAGGACAGCATGTTCGGCAGGTTGATCTCTCCTGGAAAGTGCAGGTTCGAAGGACCGAGCTTCGTAAGGGTTCTCTTGCCTGTCGTGGTGGTCGCGACAGCACCTCTCCCGGCCGGCGCCCAGGTGCAGAACTGGGACACCGACGGAAACGCAATTTCCAGTGGCGACTTCATCGGTACGACCAACAGCTACTCCTTCGACCTGAAGGCCTACGGATACCGCGCTCTTCGGCTCACCGGTCATGCCACGTCACCGATGGTCGTCGGCGGCAACTCCTCGAACAGTGCAACCAGTGGCGCATACGGCGCGACGATCTCCGGCGGCGGCGACTCGGCAAACCCGAACGTGGTCACCGATGTCTACGGCACCGTGGGCGGCGGGAGGTTGAACTACGCGGGCGACAATGCCGGTACCGTCACGGATGCACCGGCAGCCACCGTCGGAGGTGGACAATACAACCGTGCGCAGCAGGACTACGCGACGGTCGGGGGGGGGCGCAACAACACGGCATCCGCGACCTACTCCGCGATCTGTGGCGGCTACGACAATGGCGCTTCCGGGAACTATTCGACAATCGCCGGCGGGACGGGCAATCGCGCTTCGGACGGCAACGCGACCGTGGGCGGAGGCTACGCCAATCAGGCCTCTGGCGCCTCATCGCTCGTGGCCGGGGGCGTTGGCAACGAGGCGTCGTACAACGCGGCGACGGTCGCGGGCGGCAACCACAATACTGCGTCCGGGTCGGAGGCCACTGTGGCCGGGGGATACCACAACCAGGCGACCAGCTTGTCCGCAACCGTCGCAGGCGGTGAAGTCAACCTCGCCTCTGGTTGGTATGCCTCCGTCGGTGGCGGCAATAGCAACGCTGCGACGGCGACGAGCGCAACAGTTGCCGGAGGAGCAGACAACACCATCGAGGGACCGTACGGGACAATATGCGGAGGCGCGAGCAACTACATCCCTGAGTACGCCACGTATGCGGTGATTGCAGGTGGCTCCGGCAACGTGGTGGGCGGGCTCGCCGACTACCCGGTCGTCGGTGGCGGCCTGGACAACGCTGCAAACGGGGACTACGCGACGGTTCCGGGCGGCCGTCTGAACGAGGCTGACGGCGAGTACAGTTTCGCCGCGGGGCGCAGGGCGAAGGCGAATAGTGCGGGTTGCTTCGCGTGGGCCGACTCATACGATGCAGACTTCTCCTGCAGCACGGCCAATCAGTTTGACGTCCGTGCGGGAGGCGGTGTGTACTTCTACACGAGTTCCGACCTGTCCACCTACATCTACGCCTCTACTGGCAACGCGTTCTGGTCGTACGGCAGCGACCGCGACCTGAAGGAGGGGTTCGAGCCTGTCCAGCCCGAGGAGGTACTCGAGCGCCTCGCGGGGCTGCCGATCACGACTTGGAGTCTACGAGCGTCGCCGATCCACGACCGGCACATGGGGCCCATGGCCCAGGACTTCCATGCCGCCTTTGGCCTGGGCGATGACCCGCGGCGGATCACTTCGATCGACGAATCGGGCGTAGCGTTCGCCGCAATCCAGGGTCTTCTGGAGCGCCTGCGTCGCGCCGAGAGCCGGATCGCCAAGCTCGAGGAGCAACGTGCCTGGGCGGAGTCGGCTGGGGCGGCCAACCGGAGTGACCATGCCGGGGCGCTGGCGTTGTTCGCGGCGGTGGGCGGTGCCGTCGTCGTCCATCGCCGTCGTCGTCGCCAGAACAACGGTCGCTCGGGCGAATGACGTCGTGCAATCGAGGGAGGACGTGCGATGTTCGACGGTCGATCAGGATCATGGCGGAAGGGGACCGCCGGGAAGCGGGCTCGGCCGGCGAGCCGGCCCGCGGTGACAGTGCGCGCCAACCGCCGGCCGGGCGGCCCGGCGAGGGCCGCGTGGGATCCCGAATCTCGCGGCGGGGCAGAAGGCCTGGACAGGGCCCTTGCCGGCCCACGTGCTGCGGCCGAAGCCCGTCCGTGGTGCGTCACGGCTTCGCGCGCATCGCTGGCCAGTCGCATGCGGATCGCAGCGGCTCTGATTCTATCGTTCTGGTCGGTCGGCTGCGAAGGAACGGTCGTTCTGACCGGGGACGGGCTCGGCCGAGAGGACATCCTAGATGCGGAACCAGAGGCCGGCGACGCGGCCGATGCCGCAGACGGGGCGCCGGAGGACGGCGAATCCGCCGACGACTCCGGCTCCACGGACGTCGAGAGCGGGGACGCCGATCTTGTCGAAGACGGCGACAGGGATGTCGAGGACGCCGGCCCCGTTTGCGGGAACGGGATGATCGAACCGCCGGAGGAGTGCGAACTGGGTGCCACGAGAACATGCGCGGCATCCTGCGGGACGACGGGCAGGCAGCCGTGTGTGGACTGCTCGTGGTCGGCAGAATGCGAGCCGCCGGCGGAGATCCCGTGCAACGCGACGGATGACGACTGCGACGGGCTTGTGGATGAAGGAGCATGGTGCGTCGCCGACGCGCCACCGCTGCCCGTCGGCGTCGAGGAGTTGCGCGGCGTTCACGGGTCGGGCTGCGACGACGTTTGGGCGGTGGGCATGGGCGGTGCGGCACTACGCTGGGATGGGTCCGGCTGGGTCGCGTCGGACGCAAGGACCTTCAACGACCTGAACGATGTCTGGTCGCTGTCCGCTGATTCGGCCTGGGCCGTCGGGGACGCGGTCCGACATTGGAACGGGACCGAGTGGGAGAGAATCGCGCCGCCCGCGGGCGTCACGCTTCGTGCCGTGTGGGGACCTCGTGACGATTCGCTCTGGTTGGCCGGACCCGAGTGGTACATCTATCGATGGAACGGCACGGAGTGGTTGACCGACCTCGCGCCATGGGCCAACTGGGTCAAGCAACTCCTCGGATTCGGGGAGAACCTGGCTTGGGTGGTTCAGCAGGGCCGGAACTACGTCTGGAGTTGGGACGGCACGATGTGGATTGACGTGGACCTCGGGCTGGTGTCGGCGGTCGGCGCCATGTGGGGCGCCAGCGATCACGACATCTGGGTCGGCGGGCAGTGCGGAGAAGGCATGCTCCATTCGGACGGCACGTCCTGGACCCGTGTGGACAGCCCGTGCTCGACCGTCCCCCTCACGCCGGCCATCTTTGCAATGCACGGGAGTTCCGGCACGGATGTCTGGGCCGTCGGTGCGCGGGGGTACGCGCAGCACTGGGACGGATCCGCCTGGGCGCACGTGGCGACTCCGACGACCGAGAACCTTCTTGACGTCTATGTCTGCGCGGCGGGCGAAGCATGGGCCGTGGGCCATGCCGCCGCGGTGGTCCACTGGGTTCCGGCCGGGCCGTAACGCCCGCAGCGCCTGCCCGGTCCCGTCCCGTCTGCCCGTGTCCCAGGGTGTTCCGGCGGGCGAATCCAACCGTCGGTGGGCACGGAGCCCTGGGCTACGCGGGGCCCGGGGCGGCGGCAGGGTCGGCGGCCGGGACGGCCGGCGCGGAAGGCTCGTCCTCGAGGCCGGCGGTCGACTCCTGCTTGGGGAAGAACGACTCGACGAACGTCCGCTGGCCCGGGAACTCCGACTTCAGTCGACCGTGGGTCCGCTCCACCTCGAGGCGCAATCGCCGCTTGGCGACGAGTTCCTCGGAGCGCTCCCCGCGCCACGCGGCCCAGGCGGAATCGCTCTCGGCCGCATGGTCCTTCGAGCCCCCGCCCGCCTTCAACGCGACGAGGTTCAAGGCCTCCACGAGCCGCCGATGACCCAGCGCGAGCCACGCGTCACGGCGGGCGAGCGCCGCGGGACGCTCGAACAGCGCCTTGTCGGCCGAGCCGATTCGGTCCGGCGGGACTTGTCCCGTCCTCTTCGAGCGGTCCGTCTCGACTCGTCGGGGACCGACCACCCGGTTCGGCACGGGTCAGACGTTGCGGGAGCCGCGGCGAGCCCCGCTCAAGCCCCTAGCCGCCTCCCCCGCGCCTGTGCTACACGGCGGGCCGTGAGCACGACGCACGTCGACAAGCAGGTGGTGATGGATCGCCGCGCGGTGGCCCGGGCCGTCCGGCGCATCGCCCAGGAGATCACGGAGCGCAACGGCGGCCTGGACCGCGTCTGCCTGGTCGGAATCCGCACCCGCGGCGTCGACCTGGCGAAGCGGCTGTGCGAGGTGCTGGCCAAGGACGAGGGGGCCGCGCCGCCGCTGGGCGAGCTGGACATCACGCTGTACCGGGACGACGCGCCCGGCCGGCTGATGCCCGAGGTCCGCCCGACCAAGATGCCGTTCGACGTCGAGGGCAAGGTGATCGTGCTGGTGGACGACGTGCTGTTCACCGGCCGCACCGTGCGCGCGGCGATCGACGCGCTGATGGACTTCGGCCGGCCGACCGCGATCCAGCTCGCCGTGCTGGTCGACCGCGGGCACCGCGAGCTGCCGATCGCGGCGGACTACGTCGGCCGCAAGGTCGAGACGCGGGCCGACGAGAGCGTGCGCGTGCGGCTGGAGAGCCGGGACGGCGAGGAGCGGGTGGTGCTGCGGGGCCCGGCCTGACGGCCGGGGCGGCGGTGGAGGCGCGGATGGCCGAAGGGAACGACGAGGCCCGGGCGGTTTTCCCGCACAAGCATCTGCTCGGCATCGAGGGGCTGGCGCGGCGCGACGTCGAGATGATCCTCGACACCGCCGACGCGCTGCGCGGCATCACGCTGCGCCGGATCAAGAAGGTCCAGACCCTGCGCGGGCGGATGGTGGTCAACGCCTTCTTCGAGAACTCCACCCGCACCCGCGTCAGCTTCGAGATGGCCGAGAAGCGCCTGTCGGCCGACTCGGTCAACATCCAGTCCAGCGGCTCCGCCATGGCCAAGGGCGAGACGCTGCTCGACACGCTGCAGAACATCGAGGCGATGCGCCCCGACATGGTGGTGATCCGCCACTCCTGCTCCGGGGCCCCGCACTTCCTCGCGCGGCACCTGTCGAGCAACGTGATCAACGCCGGGGACGGCAACCACGAGCATCCGACGCAGGGCCTGCTCGACGCGCTGACGATCCGCCACGCCAAGGGGACGCTGGAGAACCTCGAGGTGGCGATCTGCGGCGACATCATGCACAGCCGCGTGGCGCGCTCGGACGCCCACCTGCTGCGGCTGTTCGGCTCGCGCGTGCGCGTGGCCGGGCCGCAGACGATGCTCCCCCGCGGCGCCGAGGAGGCGCTCGGCGTCCGCGTCTGCCGCACCATCGCCGAGGCGGTGGAGGGGGCCGACGTGGTGATGATGCTGCGGATCCAGAAGGAGCGGATGGGCGCCGACCTGTTCCCCTCGGACCGCGAGTACGCCCGCTGCTTCGGGCTGACGCGCGCGGTGCTGCAGGGCGCGAAGCCCGACGCGATCGTGATGCACCCGGGGCCGATGAACCGCGGCGTGGAGATCGCCCCCGACGTGGCCGACGGCGAGCGCTCGGTGATCCTCGGCCAGGTCGAGAACGGCGTCGCCGTCCGGATGGCGGTCCTGTACCTGCTGGCCGGCGCCTCCGAGCTCCCGGCCGAGTAACCCTCAGTTGGACCAGCGCAGCGTCTCGGCGAACCCGCCGGCGACCCGGTTCTGGTTCAAGCCCTCGGCGTTCATCAGGTAGATGCCGCCGCGGCTCGAGTAGAACCCGATCAGGCGGCCGTCGGGGCTCCAGGTGGGGTCGGCGTTGGAGCCCTGGAACTGCGTCATCCGCCGCATCGTCCCCTGGCCGACCTCGACGGTGAAGATGTCGAACGTCCCGCCGTCGCGGCCGGCGAAGGCGATCGTCGGCGCGTCGCAGCGGGCGCACCAGCTGGGGGTCTGGTTGTAGCTGCCGCGGAAGGTCACGCGGGTCTGGCCCGAGCCGTCGGCGTTCATCACGTAGATCTGGGGCGTGCCGTCGCGGTCGGAGACGAAGGCGATGCGGCCGCCGCCGGGGGCCCAGACCGGGGAGACGTCGATCGTCTGGTTGTAGGTCAGCCGCGCCAGCAGCTCGCCGTCGACCGTCGCCAGGTAGATCTCGGCGTTGTCGTCCCGGGTCAAGACGACGGCCATCTTGCCGCCGGGGCCCATCGCCGCGCCCATGTTGATCCCCGGCTCGGCCAGGATCGGCTCCTCGAGGTCGCTGCGGTAGAGCTTGGCCGAGTCGTCCTCGGCGACGGTGGTGTAGAACACGGTGCCGCGCGGGCCCCAGTTCGGGATCAGGTTCTTGCCCCGGTCGCGGGTCCACTGCTTGAGCCCGTAGCCGTCCATGCCGACGGAGAAGATGTCCTTGGTCTCGCGGCTGGTGGGGCGGGAGAACAGGATCCGCGTGCCGAAGATCCCGCGCACGCCCGTGAAGTACAGCAGCACCTCGTTGATGAAGTCGTGCACGTCGGCGCGGATCTCGCTGCGCGGCCCCTCGTAGCGCCGCTCCAGCACCGCGCTGTTGCCGCGCACCGTCTCGAACAGCCGCAGCGTCATCGTCATCTCGCCGCCGTTCAGCTCCAGCGTGCCCTTGATCACGCCCTGGGCGCCGGCGTCCATCCACAGACCCGGGCTGATGCCGAGGTCGTCCGGGTCGCCGACGCCGGCCGTGCCGTCGACCAGCCGGAACAGGCTCGAGAGCCGCAGGTCGTTCTTGGCCACGTCGCGCGCCTGCTGGGCCGCGGTGGCGTGCCCGCCGAGCGGCGGGACGGCGATCCGGTACAGCTCGCGCGTCGGCCCGTAGATCTCCAGCTCCAGCGGCCCGGTCGGCCCCTCGGTGAGCTGCGGCAGCGGCATCGCCTCCGGCGCCGACACCGCTTCGTCGTTCGTCTCGTCGGACTGCCCGAGCACGAACGCCGGGGCCGCCAGCACCCCCGCCAGGAGCGCCAGCGCCGCCGCCGTCCGCCCGCGCCCCGTCCCCCGCCGCCGTCCGCCCTCCGCCCGTTGCCTGCCGTTCATCGTCCGCTCGTCCCTCTCATTCGGGTTTCCACGTCAGGATCATCCCGTTGCCGATGATGTAGTCCCGGACCGCCGCCGGCACCGCCGGCAGCGGCGTCCGCTCGAGCAGCAGCTTGCGCAGCACCTCCTCGACGGAGGCGTCGTAGCGCGCGTTGCTCGACGACCGCGTCACCTCGTACTCCACGATGCGGAAGGTGGCGTCGAGCGAGATGCGGACCTTGCACGACAGCCGCTTGAGCTCCCGCGGCGAGATCATGTTCGGGATCGACCAGCGCTCCTGGAAGAACTCCATCAGCTGGGTGGCGTACCAGTCGCCCGGGCGGACCAGCGACGGGTCGAGCGTCGTGCCGTTGGGGTCGCCGTTGGGGAACCCCTGCACGTGGCTCCAGCCCCCGCGCTCGGGGAAGTCCTGGCGCAGCTGGTCCCAGATCAGGTTGACGTCGTTCGAGGGCGCGGCGCGGCGCGGGCGCCGCGGCACGTGCACCGGCTGGATGTCCATCGGCGTCAGCGTCCGGCGGGGGCGGGGACCGGCGGTCGGGGCGTCCGGGTTCGGCGCCAGCGCCGGCTCCACGTCGGGCTCGGGCGGCGCCTCCGGCAGCGCCGGGACCTCGCGCTGCGGCATCGGGGTGTCCACGGGCGTGTTGCCGAGCTTGAGCAGCCGGGCGGGCACGAACGAGAACGGCGGGGGCGGCGGCGCCTCCAGCTCCGCCTGCCGGCGCCGCTCGGCTTCCTCCTCGAGCGCCGCGCGGTGGACCGTGACCACCGCGATGCCGATCAGCACCGCGTGGAGCCCGGCCGACAGCGCCAGCCCCACCGCCGACGTGGCGTAGGGCCGCCGCTGCAGCTCCAGGATCTTCCCCACCGCCGGCATCGGTTCGCCCATGCGAGCCTTCCGCGCTCCCTCCGGGGACCTGCTCCTCCCCGCCACCCCCGTCAACGTCCGTCGGGGGCCGCCTATTCTACGCTCAAGGGGTCGTCGCCGGTGCAGCTTCCAGCGGCCTGGGCGCCACGCCGCCCGGGTGCACCGGCTCCTCGCCCTCCTCGGGCAGGTTGGTCACCAGCCCGAGCTTGTCCACGCCCATCTCCTGCAACAGCGCCATGATGCCGACGACATAGCCGTACGGGATCTCGCGGCTGGCCTGGACGAACAGGTCCTCGCCCTCGCCCGGCAGCTTGATCCGGTCGGCGAGCTTGTCGCCGAGCAGTTGTCGCAGCTCGGGCAGGGAGCCGAACCGGATCACGTCGTCGTTGAGCTTGACCTCGCCGAAGGTCTGGATCATCAGCACGTCCAGCTCGGGGTCGTCGGACTCCAGGGTCGGCGCCTTGGCCTCGGGCAGGTCGATCTCGACGCCGGCCTGGAGCAGCGGCGCGGTGACCATGAAGATCACGAGCAAGACCAGCATCACGTCGACGAACGGCGTGACGTTGATCTCGGACATCGGGCCGCGCGTCGGTGCCTGCATCGCCATCGGCGCGGCTCCCTAGCCCGCCGCCGCGGCCGGCGGCGCGTGGCGCTTGGCGTCCTCCTGGTTGACCAGCTCCGCGGCGAACGTCGCCAGTTCCTCGTTCCAGACACGGATCCGCCGCACGAACGCGTTGTAGGCGACGACCGCGGGGATCGCCGCCACCAGCCCCACCGCGGTGGCGATCAGCGCCTCGGCGATGCCGGGCGCCACCACCGCCAGCGACGCCGACTCCTGGGCGCCGATGTTGATGAACGACGACATGATCCCCCACACCGTGCCGAACAGGCCGACGAACGGGGAGGCCGAGCCGATCGTCGCCAGCAGGCTCAGCCAACCCTCCATCCGCGTGACCTCCACGTCCACCGCCTTGGACAACGTCCGTTCCAGGCGCTTGGTCGGTCCGGCGCCGACGTCCCGTCCGTCCGGCACCCCCTCCTGCGGCCGCAGCTCCCGCTCGTGCTGCGCCGCCAGCCACAGCCGGGCGTGCGGGCTGGTCCCGCCGGCCCGGACCGCCAGCTCCACGGCGTGCTCGTCATCGACCGCCAGGCGCAGGTGCTTGAGGAACGAGTGCGAGCGCAGGCGGGCGGTGGTGAACTGCACGAGCTTGGCCACCACGATCGCCCAGCAGATCACCGAGGCGGCGAGCAGAACGATCATCACGCCGGTGACCATCGGTCCGGCGTCGAGGATCAGGTCCCAGGGGTTCAAGGTGGTCGTCGTGGCGGCCGCCTCTGCGCCGCGCTCCACGACGGTACTCGCCGTCGGTGAGGTCGCCAATCCCGCCGCCTCCGCTGCGGCCCCGCCCGTCGCCACCGGCACTACACCCTGCCACATGCGCACCGCCTCGCTTTCCCCCGTCCCGGGATATGACCGAGGAGCGGAATCGAGTCAACTTCCCGGAGGGTCGGCTTCCGGGCGGTCGGGTTCCGGACCGTCGCCGCCCCCCCCTCCAGCCGCTTCCTTGACGGATCCCGATTCGGACCGTAGGTTTCCCCGGGTTCGTCGGTGCCCGTCGCTTCCGGGAGGGAGGCGATTGAATGTCCGGGCACCGTGCGGGGGTCCAAGGGACCGCCGGACATCGAGCCCCCCAGGGGCTCGCACAGAAGGAGGAATTGGGAAGATGCGCAAACTTCGGAACATGCTGCTGGTGCTGTCCCTCTCCGCCGTCGCGGCCACGGCCTGTGTGGTGACCGTGTGGTGGGAGGGGAGCGAGTCGTCGGTGACCTTCTCCTGGACCATCAACGGGGCGACGCCCACCGCCGCCACCTGTTCGGCGGCCGGCGCGACGACCGTACGGATGTGGATCTCCCAGTACGAGCCGAGCTGCTCGCTGGCCACCGCCAGCTGCGGCACCTGGGACATGGCCTGGGAGTGGTCGTGCGGCGCCGGTTCGGGCACCACCGGCCTGCGCTTCGACGCCCGGCCGATGCACGTCGGCTGGACGTTGCTCGACGCCTCCGGCCGCGTGCTCTCGGCCACCACCTGGGGCTACTACACGCTCAACCCCGGCGACAACAACCTCGGTACCGTCCCGTTCGCCGTCTCGGCCCCGACGGCCGATGCCGCGGCCGTGTCGACCTGGACGATCGACGGGGCGGCGGCGAGCGCCGCGGCGTGCTCCGCGGTCGGCGCCGCGAACGTCTACCTGACCTGGCAAGAGACCGGGACCACCGCGCCCCAGTCGATGTACTGGCCCTGCGACTCGCCCTCCGGCACGACGACCAACGTGTTCCAGAGCGGGACCGGCTACGACCTGCGCTGGGAGCTGCGGACCGCCGCCGACGTGGTGCTGTCCGCCGCCCCGGGACCCGACACCTGGCAGGCGCACACGATGGTGGCCGGCGACAACCCGTTCACGATCCCGTTCGTCACCGCGGTCGTGCCGGTCCCGGACGCCACGCTGACCTCCACCTGGACGCTCAACACGCTGGCCGCGGACGCCGCGGGCTGCGTGGC
Source organism: uncultured Myxococcales bacterium (assembly GCA_964568275.1). Lineage (GTDB taxonomy): Bacteria > Myxococcota_A > Polyangia > DRWM01 > JAAZOP01 > JAAZOP01. The sequence goes on along the minus strand of CAZMRP010000034.1, from coordinate 3,518 downwards.
GGCCAACGGCGAGAACGTCTACCTGCTGTACCAGGAGGCCGGCGCGGGCACGCCGGGCGAGGTGTCTTGGGCCTGCAGCGGCGGCACCGGCACCACCGAGACCGTCTTCGTCTCCGGGACGGCCTACGAGCTGCGCTGGGAGCTGCGGACCGCCACCGGGACGGTGCTCTCGGCGGCCCCCTCCGCCACGACCTGGCAGGCGTTCACGCCCGCGGTCGGCGGCAACACCGCCGACGTCGACCTGCCGCTCACCGTCGGACGCCTCGACCTGACGCTGCGCTGGGCCGACAAGGTCGTGGCGCCGGCCTACGGCAGCTGCACGGCGCCGCCGCAGGACGTCGCGGTCATCGGCTACGTGCTCGAGACGACGACCGGCACGGTGGTCGCCGAGGTCGACATCGACACCGCCCCGCTGGATTGCACGACCGAGCTGGCCTGGGCCGGCGTGACCTACGGCGACTACCACGCGCTGATCGATGGCCGCGCCGCCTCGCCCGCCACGGCGGTCTGGGCCGCCGACTGCGTCGGCCTGACGGTCGACGACCTGCTCGACAACGCCGTCGGCTGCGACGTCCCGATGACCACGCCGTAGCCCGGCGTCTCAGCGCGGGAAGCCCACCCGGATCGTCGCCCCCTCCAGCTCGACCTCGGCGCCGCGCGCGCGCGAGCCCGCCAGGAACCCGTCCAGCCAATCCCGCTCGTCCGGGCGGAGCGGCCGCGGCTGGAAGCGCACGATGGCGTTCTGCGTCGCCAGCGGCAGCAGCTCGACCGCGCGGATGCGGCCCGCCGCCGGGCCCCAGCGCGGGGTGATGCGCAGGCGCGCCAGGAACCCCACCCGCAGCTGCGGCCAGCCCGGCGTGCCCCAGGCGTAGTTGCCCAGCGAGTACAGGATCAACGTGTCTCCGTGCACCTCCACCGGCTGGATGTCGTGGGCGTGGTGGCCGGCGACGACGTCCGCGCCCAGTCCGGCCAGCCAGCGCCCGGTCCGCTCCTGGTCCGGCGTCACGGCGCGGTAGTTCTCGCCCCAGTGCACCCCCACCACGAGCACGTCGACCAGCGGCCGCAGCCGGGCCACGTCCTCGGCCACGTCGGCCCGCGTCAGCCGGGCGCAGCCGGCGCCGTCGCCCCGGGCGAAGGAGCGCAGGTACATCCGGTAGCCCGGGTGGTCTTCGAGGTAGGCCAGGTAGCCGATCCGCGTGCCGTCCACGTCGAAGATCAACGGCCGCCGCGCCGCGGTCTCGTTCATCCCGGCGCCGGCGTGGACGATGCCGGCCGCCTCGAGGTGCCGCAGCGTGTCCTGCAGCCCCCGGTCGCGGTAGTCGCCGACGTGGTTGTTCGCCAGCGCCACGGCGTCGAGGCCGAGCCACTGCCACGCCGCCAGCGCCGCCGGCTCGACCTTGTAGATGTACTTCTTGTACAGCGGGAACCGGTCGTCGCTCTCCGTCACCGGCGCCTCGAGGTTGAGCAGCGACACGTCCGCCTCGCGCAGCAGCGCCGCCGTCGCCTCGTACGGGTAGCGCCACCCGTGCTCCCGGAGCAGCGGCATCGCGGCGTCGGTCGGCGCGAAATCGCCGCCGAACACCACCGTGATCTCGTCTCCGGCCCGCGCCCGCTGCACCACGAGCGGCGGCGCGAGCGGCACGCGGGGGTCGTACAGCGCCTCGAACAGCACCCAGCCGCCCGCGGCGCAGAACAGGGCGGTGAACGTCGCGAGCGCGAGCCGAAGACGGCGGTAGGACGGGCGGACCATGCCCCGCAGGGTACCCCAGGTTCCCGGGTAGACAATACCCGAGCCGATGCTATCGTCTCCCCATCGACACGGGTGCAGGCCCCGCCGGGGCCGCAACGAGAAGGAGGTTCGAGATGTCGAGACGGTTCACCCTGGGATTCGCCCTGCTGCTCGCCGTCGGTTTCGGCGGCTGCGTCGTTCACGGCCGCGCCGCGGTCCGGACCGCCGAGCCGCCGCCTCCGGTCGTCGTGGTCGGGGAAGCACAGCCGGAGCCTCCGCCTCCGACGGTGGTGGGTGCTCCCGAGCCTCCGCCTCCGACGGTGGTGGCCGATCCGCATCCGGCGAGTCCTCCTCCGCCGACGGTGGTGGGCGCACCGACGCCGCCGAGTCCTCCTCCGCCGACGGTGGTGGGCGCACCGACGCCGCCGGTGACGCCGCCGCCGCCGGGCGTGTCCGTGCCGCGGACCACGGCGACGCAATCGACGATCGACCGGCCGTCGGTCGCGGTGCCCGAGGCGGTGGGCATTCCGCCGTGCACCGAGGAAGGCAGCACCAACCACTGCCCGTCGGGCATGGTGTGTGCCGTGGGCACCGACCAGGTGCTCGGCTGTCGCCTGATCTGCCAGGCCGACGCCAACTGCGGGTCCGGCGAGCGCTGCATCCCGACCGCGCGCGTGAACCGCAACATCTGCCTGGTGCCCTGAGCCGCCGCGCCGTCATGCCGCTTCGCCGCCGCCGCGCGCTGCTCGCCGTTGCGGTCGTCGCCGCCGCGCTGGGCGCCTGCGACTCCGACCCGCCCGGCTCCGACGGGGGCCCGTGGGACGTCCCGGCGGACGACGGCGCGACCGACGGGGACGCCGGGGACGTGCCGCTGGAGGACGCCGGCGAGGCGGACGCCCCGCCGTTGCCGACCGAGCAGGAGGACAACGACCCGCTGCACGGGGGCACGGCGCAGCGCGTGACGGCGCCGCTTTCGTTGACCGGCACGATCGGCCCGCCCACGGCCGACCGGCCCGACCTGGACGGCTTCGTGGTGTCGGGCGCCGAGGGGAGCCTGTTGCGGGTCGACGCATTCGTGAGCGGCGGCTACCGCGGGCTCGATCTCGCCGTGCGTCTGCTGCGGCTGGACGACGACGGCGCGGTGCTCTGGGAGCGCCGCGCGGACGACTCGGCCGGGACGTCGATCCGCCGCGACGGCTTCCTGCCGGTGGACGGCGACTACCTGGTGCTGCTCTCGGACCGCCGCAACTTCGGCGAGAACCCGGCGGCGTGGGTCGGCGGGTCGCGCTACGGCTACCAGCTCACGATCTCGCTCTCGGCACCGGCGGCGCTCGAGGCGGCGACGCTGCCGTTCTCCTGGAGCGGGGCGCTCGCACCGGCCGGGACGCTCCAGGTCGTCCGCGGCGCGGCGCCGGTCGGAACGCGGCTCGAGGCGACCTGGTCCGGCGCCGGCGTGGAGCGCTTCGCGCCGCTGCTGACGGTGTTCGATCCGGACGCGGGCGTCGTGCTCGCGGAGCGGGACGCCGCCGGCGGCACCGTGGCCCGGGTGCGGCTGCCGACGCCCGGCGAGTCGCTGCTGTTCGTGCTCGACCACACCCGGGCCGACGACAGCGCCGCCGTGCCGCTGCAATTCTCCCTGCAGGCGCTGGCCGACGGCGTCGAGGCCGAGCCGAACGACGACGCGGCGTCGGCCGACGACTGCGCCGCGCTCCCCTGCGTCTTCGCGGGCACCATCGCCACGGGCGGCTTCTGCCCCGAGCCCTTATCGAGGGGCTTGTCCGCCAGGCCA
>CAZMRP010000033.1:0-17668 GCA_964568275.1 uncultured Myxococcales bacterium | reverse complement strand
CACCGCCGCCTGCCTGGCGGCCGGAGCCATCGCCGTCGGCCTGCGAGCCCGGCTCGCCGGTCCGCAGTGGAAGCTCGCGGCGAGCTACGTCCACGACCCCGCCGACCTCGTGCAACGCTTCCAGGCGCTCGGCCCGCGGGGCTTCGTCCACGCCTGGAAGGGCGGGCGGCTGCCGTCCGAGGTGATCGACCCGCTGCCCGACGCCGGCGCCGCCCTGCTGCGCCACCTGCTGCGCGGGCGACGCACGGCGCGCCCGGGGACGCTCGACCTGCACGTGACCCACGACCTCAACGTGGTGGCGCTGCTGGCGCTGGTCCGCGACGTGACGGCGCGGACGTTCCGCTGGCCGGGGTACCTGGAGGGGGTGGTGCTGGCGCCCCGCGGCGCCCGGGTCGGCTGGTGGTGGAACGGGCGCCGACTGCGCCCGACCGCCTAGCCCTCCCGCTCGAAGAGGCCCGCGGCGCCCATGCCGCCGCCGATGCACATCGACACGACGCCGTACCGCGCCTTCCGGCGCCCGAGCTCGTACAGCAGCTTGGTGGTGAGGAACGCGCCGGTGCAGCCGAGCGGGTGGCCCAGCGCGATGGCGCCGCCGTTGACGTTGACCTTCTCGGGGTCGAGCTTGAGCACGTCCTCGCAGCAGTAGATCGCCTGCGAGGCGAACGCCTCGTTGACCTCCCAGAGGTCGATCTGGTCGGTCTTCATCCCGGCCTTCTGCATCAGGCGCGGGATGGCGTAGGCGGGACCGACGCCCATGACCTCCGGCGGCACGCCGGCGACCTGGTAGCGGCGGTAGACCGCCAGCGGCTTGAGGCCCAGGCTCTTGGCCTTCTCGCGGCTCATCACCACGCAGAACGCGGCGCCGTCGTTCATCTGCGACGAGTTGCCCGCGGTGACCGTGCCGGTGGCGTCGAACGCCGGCCGGAGCTTCGTCAGCCCCTCCAGCGTCGTCTCGCGGCGCGGGCCCTCGTCCACCGCGGCGACGACCTTCTTGACCAGCGGCTTGCCGTCCGGACCCTGCTCGAAGACCTCGGTCTCGATCGGCAGGATCTGGTCCTTGAAGTACCCCTGGTCGATCGCGTTGAGCGCGCGCTGGTGCGAGCGCAGGGCGAAGGCGTCCTGGCGCTCGCGCGAGATGTTGAACTGTCGGGCGACGTTCTCCGCCGTCAGCCCCATCGGGGTGTAGGCGTCGACCCAGTCGCGCACGAGGTGCGGGTCGCCGACGGGCTTGTTGCCGCCCATCGGGACCTTGGTCATGTCCTCGACCCCGCCGGCGATCACCACGTCGGCCTCGTCGAGCATGATCCGCTCGGCGGCCTGGGAGATGCTCTGCAGCCCCGACGAGCAGAAACGGTTCACGGTCATGGCCGAGACGGTGTAGGGCAGCTTGGCGCCCATCACGACCAGGCGGCCGAGGTTCATCCCCAGTTCGCCCTCGGGCATCGCGCAGCCGACGATCACGTCGTCGATCTCCTCGTCCTTCAGCCCCTTGGTGCGCGTGACGGCCTCGCGCAGCACCAGCGAGCCGTAGTGGACGGGATGGGTGTCCTTGAACGAGCCGCGGGCCCGGCGGGCGATGGCGCTCCGGACGGCGGTGACGATGACGGCTTCCCTTGCCATGGCGTCTTCTCCTTCCCCGTAGCCCGCCTGCTAGTTCCGCAGCGGCTTGCCCTTCATCAGGAAATGCTGGATCCGCTCCTGGGTCTTGGCGGTGCCGAGCAGGAAGCAGAACGCCTCCCGCTCGAGGTCCAGCAGGTACTGCTCGGAGACCTCGACGTTCATCGAGGTCTTCCCGCCGGAGAGCACCCAGGCGATCTTCCCCGCCATCAGCTGCTCGTGCTCGGTGATCTGGTGCTGCTTGCACATCGAGTCGAGCACCATCTGGAACGTGGCGTGGATCATCTCGCCGGGCAGCCGCAGCTTGCGCATCCGCGGCGGCGTGAAGCCCTCGAGCACCATCGCCTGGACCATCCGCTTGGCGCGGCCCAGCAGGTGCTCCTTGTTGGTCACGACGAGGTCGGTGGCGCGGAGGAATTTCAGCGCCTGCGCCTCGTGCGCGCTCATCGAGACCTTGGCCATCCCGATGTTCTGGAACGCGGCCTGCAGGAACGGGATCGGGTTCACGTTCTGCGCCTGCTCCGGGATCCCCTCGAGGTGCCGGATCAGCATCTCCTTGTGGCCGCCGCCGCCCGGAATCAGCCCGACCCCGACCTCGACCAGCCCCATGAACAGGTCGGCGTGCGCGCAGATCCGGTTGCAGGCCATCGACAACTCGGCCCCGCCGCCGAGCGCCATCGCGAACGGCGCCGCGACGGTCGGCTTGCGCGAGTACTTGAGCCGCTGGCCCACGTCCTGGAACGCCTTGACCACCCCCTCGACCTGATCCCACAGCCCCTGCTGGGCCGCCATGATCAGCGCGAACACGTTGGCCCCGGCGCAGAACGCCTCGCCGTGGTTGCCGAGGACCATCCCGATCCACTTGTCGTCCCGGTCGAGCAGGTCCAGGCCGTGGTTGAGCTGGTTGATCACGTCCTGGTCGATCGAGTTCATCTTGGTGTGGAACTCGCAGCACAGGACGCCGTCGCCCATGTCGTAGAGCGTGGCGCCGTCGTTGTGCGCCACCACCCGGTCCTGCTGCTTGAGCAGCGGGAGGCGCAGCGTGAGCGCGTCGTCGCCCACCGGCTTGTAGGACTTGGAGGGCAGGTCGAAGAAGTACCGCTTCCCCTTCTCCGTCTTGTAGAAGCTGGTGAACCCCGCGGCCAGCAGCGCCTCGGCGATCTTCGGCAGCGGCTTGCCGTCCTTCTTGATCCGCTCGCAGGCTTCCTTGACGCCGATCGCGTCCCAACCCTCGAACGGCCCGAGCGCCCAGTTGTAGCCCCACTTCATCGCGTTATCGATCTGGACGATGTCGTCGCAGATCTCGCCGACGCGGTTGCCCGAGTAGATCAACGAGTCGCGGGTGACGTTCCAGGCGAACTTGGCGGCGCGGTCGTCGAAGGTCAGCAACTGCTTCAGCCGCGCGCCCGGGTCCTCGACCCCCTTGACGGCGCCGAGCGAGTCGAAGCGGACCTTCGCCTTCTCGCGGTACTCGCCCGTGGTGTGGTCGAGCACCTGGACGTCCTTCTTCCCCTCGCCCTTGAGCTTCTTGTAGAAGCCGCCCTTGGTCTTGTCGCCGAACTGCTTGCGCTCGATCATCTTCTGGATGAACGGCGGGACCTGGAAGATCTCGCGCGCCTCGTCGTCCTTCAGCGTGTCGTAGCAGTTGTGCAGGATGTGCACGACCGTGTCGAGGCCGACCATGTCCACCGTGCGGAACGCCGCGGTCTTCGGCCGGCCCATCGGCTCGCCGACGATCGCGTCCGCCTCCTCGATCGTGTAGCCCTCGTCCAGCATCTCGCGCACGGTGCGGATCAGGCCGTAGATCCCGATGCGGTTGCCGACGAAGTTCGTGGTGTCCTTGCCGAACACCACCCCCTTGCCCAGCACGTTGGTGCCGAACTCGGCCATCGCCTGCACGACCGCCGGGTCGGTCTCGCCGCCCGGGACCAGCTCCAGCAGCCGCATGAAGCGCACCGGGTTGAAGAAGTGCGTGACCAGGAAGTTCTTGCGGAACGCCGCCCCGCGCCCCTCGATCATCGACTTGATGGCGATGCCCGAGGTGTTCGACGAGACGATCGTGCCCGGCCGCACCACCTTCTCGACCTTCTCGAACAGCGCCCGCTTGATCTCCAGGTTCTCGACCACCACCTCGACCACCCAGTCGCAGTCCTTGAGCCAGTCCAGGTGGTCCTCGAGGTTGCCGGTCCGGACCAGGTCCGCGAAGCCGTCGTGGTAGAAGGCCGGGATCGGCTTCTTGTTCTTGATCGCGTTGGCCAGCCCGCTCGCCGCGAAGCGGTTGCGGAACTCGGGGGTCTCGCGCGTCACCCCCTTCTTCTTGTCCTCGTCGCCGAGCGTCGGCGGGACGATGTCGAGCAGGACCGTCCTGACCCCGCAGTTGGCCAGGTGGGCGGCGATGCCCGAGCCCATGATGCCCGCGCCGAGCACCGCGGCCTTTTCGATCTTTCGGCTCATGGAATGCTCCTCCCTTCCTCTTGGGGACCCAATGCTGAATCGGCATTCACCATCTGCCACGGTTGACGCGGGGTGTCAATCCGAATCCGCGGCGGCGGGCGAACCGCGGAGGCGCGGAGCACGCGGAGGCCCTCGCGGCCCGCGCAGCGGGCGACGATCAGTCCTGCCGGCAGAGCGTGAAAAACGCCCCCACCTGCTTCGGCGCTTGCCAACCCCGTTCCGCGCGCCTGCGACGAGCCTGCAAGCGAGTTGACCGAAGTTGAACCCGAAGACGCGGGACGCCCTCAACGCCCGGATCCAGACCGAAGGCTGCTCGGCCTGCAGTACCTCGCGACGGCCGCCCACGCGGAACGATTCGACCTCAAGGGGATGGGCCAACGGCTGTGGCTGCACCGCCGTCGTCGGTGCCCGCGTCCGGGCTGCCGGAGCCGCCCGAGCAGCCAAGCATTGCGACCAGCGCGACGGCCCGGAACGAGCTGAACGCGTGGGTCCGGACACCTCGGGTTGCACCCATGGGCAGCATCAGGGGGTCGGCGTCTCCAACTCGTCCGCGAAGAGGACGCGCAGGTCGCAGCGGAAGCAGTTGGTGATGCGGTTTCCGTCGCGCGCCGCGAAGTAGAGGTAGTCGCCCGAGATGTGGGGGAAGGCGGCGTCGGCTGGGATCGCCGGCCACGGCTCGCGGTCGCCGACCACCCGCCGGCGGATCTCCGTTGGCCAGTGATAGGCCATCAGGACGCCGTCGGGCACCTCCTCGCGTTCCTCGAGCGGAAGACCCTCGCGCCACGCCACCCAGTCCCCGTAGACGGCGATCCGCGGGTGGGGGCCCCGGTCGTCGGGGCCTGAGGAGACCCGCCGTTCCGTCCCTGCCGTGAGGTCCGCGCAGTACACCTGGGCCCCGTCCGGGTTGTAGTAGTCGCCGGTGCCGTCCCGCGCATCGATCCAGCAGACGCGGTCTTCCCAGATCACCGGCGACCACTGGGCCGCCGGCCCGGGCAGGAAGACCTCGCCGTGGCGCTCGGACAGCGTCGTCGACCCCAGCCGCGGGTGCATCGTCCAAACCACCCGGTCGCCCCAGATCCGCACGTCCCAGATCGCGGTGCCGTACGGTTCGAAGTTCGTGAGGTTCGTCTGCTCCCCGGTTGCCGCGTCGATCGTCCAGAGCTGGTGTCCGGTGTCGTGGTCGGAGTCCGTCTTGATGCGAATCACCGTTGAGCCGTAGGCCGCTGCGATGCCCGTCGGCTCACCCTTCTGGAGCATGCGCTTCGTGTGCCGCTCGAAGTCGTACCAGATCGTGTAGGCAGTGCGAGTGCCGGAGTCATCGCGACACATGTATGCGATGCCGGATTCGGTGATCTGGGTTCGCGTGCAGCGGATCTCGATGCCGTCGGATGCGGTTCCTTCGACCAAGTACTCCCGCCTCTCCGAGGCATCGATGAGCACAACGTGGTCGGCCCGAAGATCGGTTTCGGTCGGGTAGTACACCTCGGTGAATACCAACCGGTCGCCAAAGACGTCGAAGCCTGTTCCGTCTGACCCTGCGCTGATGCCCGCGGGCCAACCAGCGGAGGGCTCAGCGAAGCTGACCTGCTCGCAGCCCGGTTTCGGCTCGGCCGCCAGGGGAGTGAGGTCGCGGACGAAGACCGGCTCGAAGGGCCACTCCTCGCCCTCGGCACGGGCGGACAGCGGAATGGCCCACGGGTCCGCTCCGCCGTCGGCGTCCTCGGCGTCCGGCACGTCGTCCGGACCGACGTCCGCCGCGTCGGCGTCCTCCCCGACCACGTCCGGGGCCGGCGTGCAATGGCAGGTGCCGCCCGCGCAGCTCCCGTACTCCTCGCCGCGCGCACGGCAGAACTCGCGACAGCTCGCGAAGGTGCAGCCCCCGTCGTCGGTGCCCGCGTCCGAGTTGCCGGCCGGGCAGTGCGAGAGGCCGAGAAGCAGGGCAAACAGCACGGCGCCGTCGGCGGCGGGGATCCCGCCGACCCGGCCACCCCTGTTCGGCCGGCACTCACTCATCGAGCGCCACCTCGATGCCGCACGCGCCCGTCCGGTAGACGCGGTCGTGTCGATACAGCGTACGGTCGACCCAGCCGTCGAGCCAGTGCAGGCCCAGTTCGGCGATCCCATCGTCCGAGATGCCGAGCACGGCGCCGGCGCCCAGGGCGTCTTCGGTGTAGCCCCGACCGTCGACCTGCCGCACCCCTGCGACCCACCGCGGCCGCCACAACGAACCCGCCAGCCGCGAGATCGTCCCGTCGCCGCCGACCTCGAACACCGCCAGGTCGAACCGATCCCCGACCAGCAGGCGATGTCCGTCGAAATGGGCCACGCGGCGGCCCGGCAGGAAGCGCTGGATCAGGTCGCGCCACGACCATTCGGGGTCCAGCAGCCAGACCCCGGGGAGCACCCGGACCACGCGGTTCGAGGCGAGGACCCGCGGCGCCGCCGGGTCGCCGAAGTCCATCGTGGTGATCGCCTCGGGCTGGACGAGGAGCACCTTGGAGCCGAAAGGCACGAGGTCATCGACCCCGCCGGACGCGGGCCAGCTCAGCACTCGGCGCGGACGAAGCGGGTCGTCGAGCGAGAACACCTCGAGGCCTGCCGTTGTCGCGACGAGCAACGCCGACCGATGCAGCAGTACCTCGCGGCCGCGACCCTCGAGGCGCACCGGCGGCGCCCAGTTCGGCCGGGCGGGACTCGAGATGTCCGCGATCTTCAGCCGGCGGTCGTCCAGCACGTACAGCGTCGGCAGGTCGCTCGCCTCGTACCGGGCAAACGGCGTCGCGGAAATCCGCTCGACGGGCGCATCGGTCGCCGGCGGCGCGCTGCAGACCAGGCTGCCGGACGCAGAGTCGCACTCGCGCTCGCCCACCGGTGCCCACCAGGAGGCGCTGGTCCGGCAAGCCCACCCGAGTTCGGCTTCCGTCGTGCCGTTCGCGTCGCAGTCCTCGGCCTCTTCACGGCCCAGGAACCACGACGCGGAGACCCAGCGGGTGCCTTCCCGGAGCCAGGACACCTGCCGCTGGACGTCGAGGCCCGCCGGGACGAGCAGGACGCGATCGCTCCCGGCCTCGTCGTAGATCGCCGCCCGGCCGCCGGGCGGACAGGCTCCCTGGGCGCATTGCGGCGCGAGATTGGACCACGAGCGGGCCTGGAAGTCGTAGCTCCACAGGTCGTTGCGCAAGCCGTCCGGGGATGTGCCGCCGAACAGCAGCAGTCGGCGGCCATCCTGGGAGAGCGTCAGCGACGGCTGACTGCGCGGGCCCGGCGTCGCGTCGCCGAGCTCGTCGAGGCGCACGAGCCGCGCCTCGTCCGCGTTCCAGCGCCAGAGTCCTTGCCGGAACTCGGTTCCGTCCCAGCCGCCGTAGAGGTAGGCCGTCGAGCCGGTCCAGGTGACTCCGCTCCAGGCCAGTCGCGGTTCCTGGGAGTCGGTCGGGGGCAGGCGCGACCATCGTCCCGTATCCCGATCGTACAGCCAGCCTCCCGCGAGTGGATTCGGGTCGAGCTGCGCAACCCCCCCGAGAACGGCGACCCGGCGGCCCTGGTCGAGCGGCACGACGGCGGCGCCGATGATCCCGGGCGGGAACCAGCTCGAATACCGTTCGAGGTTCCAGACCAGCGAGGGAGCGCCGGTCTCGGCGCGCGCCAGGTCTCCTCGCCACAGCTCGTTGGAGTAGGTGCCGTCCGGCAGGATGCCGCCGAAGAGGAACATCGTCCCGCGCGGGTCCCGACCGGTCCACGAGTCGTCCGACAGGTCGGTGGACAGGTCCTGCTGGATCGGTCGCATGAAGAAGGCGACGGCGAAGTCGGAAACCGCCGGTACGGGATCGTTCGCCGCGACGGTCGAAGGCACGCCGGAACCGCCGCTGTGGAAGCCGCGCAGCAGCGAGACGTCGTCGTAGAGGAGGCCTTGCGTCTCCGCCAGCGGGTCGTAGTTGGCAAATTTCGCCGGCAGCGGGTCACCGCGACCCACGACCCGGAGGAAGGGACCGATCACGTCCTCCAAACGGGTCAGTGCTCCGAGCGGGTCGCCGCCGCCGCCGAGGTCCGGGATCCGCGGCCCGGGGCCGCCCATCCCGCCCTCGTCGGCCGCGCCGTACGGTGGAAGGTAGGAGATCCTCGGCTCGACCATGTCGGTCGAGAACGAGTTGCCGTACTCGTCGCAATCGATGCTGCCGCCGTGCGAGGTGCATCGGGTGTCGGTCTTGGCGACCAGCTCCCAGAAGAGCGGCAGGGAGGCCATGCCGCTCGGGTCCGCGCGATGCCAGAAGACGAACCCGCCGGCGCCGTCCGCAGGGTCGAGCGGCGTCACCTCGTGCTGCCAGTCCCAGGAAGCCGTGCGGGAAGTGGGGTAGACGTCGGAGCTGCCGGCCCCCGCCCGGTACTCGAATCGGGTGTCCACCGATTGCTCGCAGGTGGCGAAGTCCGCCCTGGACCAGCATGGGTACGGTCCCGTTGCGGCGGTGCCGAGGTCCGCGTTGCGGAACGCGACCTGCGCGGCGAGCCAGCCGGTCTGGAATTCGGGTCGCCAGTTCGCATCGCCCGATGTCGGACAATGCGCATCCGGGCCGTCCCCCACGCACTCTTCGAGCGGCATGCCTTCGGGGCAGACGCAGCGGCGGAGCATCACGCCGGCGTCGACCGGATAGGGGACCAGGCCGCTCGGACCGCCGACGGTGAATCCGGAGGCGGTGATCGGCAGATCGTAGGTCTCGCCGCTCGTCAAGCCGGAGCGGTGGGGTCCTGCCGCGGCGACCGTCGGACGGCGAATCGCCTCAGCGGAGTATCCGAGCAGCGGGTCGGTCGATCCGGCGACCGGCACGGGGCTTCGGCGTACCTCCGCCGGCGTCGGCGGCCGGCCTGCGAACGGCATCGGGTCGCAGGCGTCGCCCCAGGTCTCGGTACCGTGACCGGGGAAGTACGAGTGCAACCCGGCGTACTCCGTCTCCCAGCGCCAGTCGTAGTTCTGCTGCGCCGTGTTCGCGACCCTCGGGCAGTTGTCGCACCGGTTGCCTACGAGGTCGCCGTCGTCGTCCCACGGGTTGACGGGCGGGTCGCCGTCGCGGATCTCGTCGTCCGCGGGGTTCTGGGCGTCCCACACGCAGCGGTCGCAGACGTCTCCGATCGTGTCGCCGTCGGTGTCACTCTCCCACCTGCCGTACCGATTGTCGTTCGGGCACCGGTCGCACGGATCGCCGACCATATCGGCGTCGGAATCCGCTTGGGGCGTCGGGTAGGGCCCAGGGTTGAACACGCCTGGGCAGTTGTCGCGCGGGGCCGTTTCGCATGCCACGTCCAGGAAACGGTCCGAGTCGGGATCGGCAGACCGGGGCCAGATCGTGACCGTCCGGTCGTGCTCTCCCGAGTACTCGCCGGAGATCGCGGGATCGCTCCGGCAGGGATCGCAGGCATCGCCCAGTCCGTCGCCGTCGAGGTCCTCCTGTCCGGGATTGAAGAAGGACACGCAGTTGTCGCAGGTGGCGCGAATCCGGTCGCAGTCGACTCCCAGCACGCCCTCGGCGAAGTCCACGGCACCGGGACAGGGATCGCACGCGTCGCCGACGCCGTCCCCGTCGTCGTCCTTCTGGTCTTCGTTCAGCACGCTCGGGCAGTTGTCGCAGACGTCGAGCACGCCGTCGCCCTGCGGACTCGCCAGCGGAGTGCAGCCGAGACCGGCGTCCCATCCGTCGCCGTCGTTGGCCGCCGACAGGACCACGGGCGCAAGCATCGGAGGTCCGCCGTCGCACCCGTCGCAGACGGAACCGAACCCGTCCCCGTCCGGGTCGAACCGGTTGGCCGCCGAGATCCCCGCGCAGTTGTCGCAGCCCTGCAGGGCCCCCGGAAACGGATCGTCGGGCCAGGCGTCCTGCTCGCGCGGGTCCCAGAACAGGCCGGCGGCTGTCGCCGCGTTCGGGTTCGCGTCGTAGAGACAGACGTCCCTCCAGTTCGGCAGGCCGTCCGCGTCGAAGTCATCGGTCATCCACCGGCGAAGACCGAGGCGCGTGTCGAAGCCGTAGGCGTCCGGCCGGGGATCGCAGTGTCCCGGGTCCGGGCAGGCGTCGTAGTGGACGATCGGGACCACCAGGCGACCCAGGTTGTGTTCGAAGCTCGCGAGACCGCACGCCCCGAACTCGTCGCGACGAATCCGGATCGGGTTGTTGCCCGCATCCTCGTGGGAGTTGAAGATGATCAGCGTGTTTCCGTAGTCCTCGTAACCCACGACGACGACGATGTGGCCGGAGGGGCACGTCTCCGGGTGGTCCGGGTCGAAGCCGTCCGCGCAGCCGGGCAGACGGCAGTGCGCCCATTCGTTCCCTGACGCGTCGATATCGAAGTCCAGGTTCCAGGTCATGCTGCCGGCCAGGACGTAGCCTTGCGCCAGCGCCCACGAGATCTCCGCCGGTTCCACGATGTCCAGTCCCAGGGAGCAGTCCGGCGGCCACGGGTCGGGCTCGACCGGCGGGTACTCGTGAGCGCACACGTCCATGCCGAGTCCGGCGGGATCCAGTCGAAACAACGGTGCGTGCCGGTAGCTCGGAGAGGACGGAAGATGCGTCGCCGACGGCACGTCCGACACTTCCTCGAGATCGACCACACCCAGCGGGAACACGGCGTCGTGCCAGGCGTAGTGCGTCGGATGACCGCGGTTCACCAGCGCACAGGTTCCGTAGAGCAGGTCGGGATCCCCGGCCTGCGCGAACGGCGGCGGCCAGAAAGCGTACGTGCGGAAGTCCTGGTACGGAATCCGGTACGGCTGGAGTTCCTCCGTCGTCGTCCCCACGTGGATCAGGAACTTGAACTCCTCGAACCCGTCCGCGGCGCAATCCGGACAACGGTAGCCGGACGGGTTGCAGCTCACCAGGAGTTGCTCGGACAGGTCGAGCTGCATCGGCGACCCCGGAGTCTGCCCCGGCTCCCACCAACAGCCGTTCGGGTCGTCGTCGTCCGCACGGTAGATGCACGGGCTCGCACCCGCAGGACACGGAGAGACCCGGTCCAGCGGGTCGCAGGCCGGGACCCCATGCTGGTCGCAACAGTTGATGCCGTACTGGACCTCCATCATCCCCACGGTGCCGAACGTGCCGCAACGGCCCACCCGCTGGTTGTGCCCGTCCCGGAAGAAAGGAACGTAGGGGCTCCAGTCCACCGACTCCGGAAGCGTTCCACCCGCCTTCGGCCGGGCGCACGTCGGACAGGCCGGTGACGCGAACGCGGGATACGGATCCTGGGCGACAATCATCTCACGCCAACGCTGGACCGACTGCTGCTGGTCGAGGTCGTCGGCGACCAGGTCGTCACTCAGCAGCGTCCCGACGAGAATCACGCAGGCAGGCAGGCAGGCAGGCAGGCAGGCAGGCAGGCAAGCTTCTCATTGCTCCTCCCTCCTTCGTGCGGTCCGCGACTTTGACTTCAGGGTACGAGCCGAACGGACGCTCGTCAAGCAGGAGGACAAGACGACGACACTCGAATCCGCGGGGCGGGCAAACCACGGAGGCGCGGAGGACGCCGAGGCCTTCGAGGCCCGCGGAGCGGCACCGGTGCGGCGGGCAAACCACGGAGGCGCGGAGGACGCCGAGGCCTTCGAGGCCCGCGCAGCGGGCGACGATCAGTCCTGCCGGCAGAGCGTGAAGTACGCCCCGAGCGGGCGCTCGCCCTTGAAGGCCGCGCCGATCGAGACGTGTTGCGACACCCGGCGCATGAAATCGCGCGTCCCCTGGTAGACCAGCAGCTGCAGCCCGCGGCTGTTCGGCACGACCTTCGGCCAGCCGGAGACCACCGGCCCGTCCGGCACCATGAAGTAGTCCACGACCACCGCGCCGCGCGCCTCCCACTCGCGGTTCCCCGCCGTCGGGTGCGCGACGAAGTACCCCGGGCCCAGCAGCGCCCGCGTCACCCCCTCGTTGTAGCCGAACAGCCGGTCCGCGCCGGGCGCCGGGCGGCAGAACCGCTTCTGGAAGGTCGTGAACACCGGCAGCGTGTTGCGCCCGTCGTGGATCACCTCGCGCAGCTCCCCGCGGTCCGCCGGGACGAAGTGCGCCAGGTCGAGCGGCGCCGCCTCCGCCGCCAGCTCGTACAACCGCGCCTGGTCCCGGCCCCCGAGCTGCCGGGTTTCGTGCAGCCGGTGGTCGGGCGACAACCCGTCGAGGTACTCGCCGAGCTCGGCGATGCGCGCGGCGGGGCGGTGGATCAGGTAGGTCAGCGACATCGTGTGCCTCCTGCGCGCCGCCTCCGCGGGCGGCGACCGCTGCGGTCCGGTGGGCGGAGCATAGGCCGCCGCCCGGACCTCCTCAAGCCCCCGCCGCTCCGCATCGCGCCGCGCCGATCGGCCGTGGTAAAGTGGCCCGCGACCCGGCCGGCTCGGCGTCACCGGCCCCGGTGACGGCCGTCCGCCGCTCCAGGAGGGGACGACGATGCGCGAACGACAAGGGTGGTCCGTGGCGTGGGCGATTCTGCTGCTTGCCGCCGGCTCCGGCTGCGGCGACGACGATTCGAGTGCCGACGACGCCGGTGACACGCCGGACGCCGAGGACGTCTCCGGGGCCGATGCCGACGCGGACGCCGATGCGGACCCGGACGGAGCCGATGCCGACGCCGACGCCGACGGCGACGCCGACGCCGACGCCGACGACGGCGGGCCGCCGCCCACCCGCTACAACGAGACCTCGCCGCTCGGCACCAACCTCAACGGGATCTCCGACTGGAGCACCGAGTGGCCGTTCGTCGATGCGTTCAAGGTCTCGCGCGCGTGGATCTCCGGCGAGGACGGCGGCGCCTGGGACGACGGCCGGACCCTCGACCTCGACGAGCACGGCTGGCTGCGCTCGCTGCTGCCCGGGCAGGTCGCCCGCACGCTGATGTTCTGGGACGACGGCGCGGTGGCCCCGGCCGGCCGCTACGTCGTGTTGTACGACGGCGTCGGGACCATCGAGTACTGGTCCGGGGCGCGCCGCGACGACGCCGCGTCGACGCCCGGCCGCGACGTGCTGGACGTGGACCCGACGGCGGGCGGGATCGGCATCAACGTCACCGCCGTGGACGCCGCCGACCCGCTGCGCAACCTCCGGGTGCTGATGCCGGGCGGCGCCTGCAGCGACGACCCGCATCGCTGGTGCGCCGACGACGGCGGTTGCGCGGCGGGAAGCTGCGTGCCGTTCGAGACGACCTACGCGACCGACCCGTTCCATCCCACGTTCCTCGAGCGGACCCGCACCTACCGCGTGATCCGGTTCATGGACTGGATGGCGACCAACAACTCCCCGATCCGGGACTGGTCCGAGCGGGCGGAGCCGGAGGACGCGCGCTGGAGCCTGGAGGCCGGCGTGCCGGTGGAGACGATGGTCGACCTGTGCAACCGGCTGCAGGCCGACCCGTGGTTCACGATGCCGCACCAGGCCTCGGACGACTTCGTCCGGCAGTTCGCCGCGGTGGTCCGCGACCGGTTGGCCCCGGGGCTGCGGGCCTGGGTCGAGTACTCCAACGAGGTCTGGAACGGGATCTTCGACCAGGCCGGGTGGGCCCGCGACCAGGGCCGCGCCGCCGGGCTCGGCCCCAGCGACTACGAGGCGCAGCTGCAGTTCTACTCGCGGCGCACGGTGCAGGTCTTCGCGTTGTGGGAGGAGGTCTTCGGCGGCCCCGAGCGCCTGGTGCGCGTGATGGCCTCGCAGGCCGCCAACTCCTGGGTCTCCGAGCAGGTGCTGTCGTTCGAGGGGGCGGCGGCGTCGTCGGATGCGCTGGCCATCGCACCGTACTTCGGCGGCTACCTCGGCAGCCCCGACGAACGGGCGCGGGTGGCGGCGATGAGCGTGGCCGAGTTGGCCGCCGAGCTGGGCGCGACGGCCGTGCCGGACGCGGTGTCGTGGATGGCGAGCCAGGCCGAAGTCGCCGGAACCCACGATGTCGAGCTGGTGGCCTACGAGGGCGGGCAGCACCTGGCGGGCCACGGGGGCGTGGAGAACGACGACGCGATCAACGCGCTGTTCGACGCGGTCAATCGCGACCCGCGGATGGGGGAGCTGTACGGTGACTACCTCGACGCCTGGCGCGCCGCCGGCGGCCGGATGTTCGCCCACTTCGTCAACTGCGCCGGCTGGTCCAAGTGGGGTCGCTGGGGTGCGCTGGAGTACCTGACGCAGCCGCGGGCCGAGTCGCCCAAGTTCGACGCGCTCCAGACCTTCCTCGAGACGAACCCGCGGTGGTGGTAGGCCCGCCGGCCCGTCGGAGCTACAGCAGGTCGGGGGTGGCGGCGATGCGGAAACCCAGGCCGAAGTCGGCCAGCTCGCCGTTGAGGTCGCCGGCGACCGGGACGATCGCCCCCAGTTCGGCCATCATCCACGGCAGGAAGTGCGAGCGCACGCCGATCAGCAGGTTGACCAGCCGGAGGTGCTCGGCCCCCTCGTCCGGGTTCAGCCACACCTCGAGCTGCGCGTCGACGAAGCCGCCGATGTAGTCGATCGGCAGCACGGCGACGCCCACCGACGGGTTGATGAAGTAGTTCTGGATGACGTCGCCGACGTCGGGGATGTCGTAGCGGAGCACGAACGGCAGCGAGAAGTTGATCGACAGGATGTCGATCGGCCGGGCCTGGAAGTGGAAGCCCGGGTCGAAGCCGATCGGGGTCGCGTCCCGCCCGCCCGCCGTGGGCAGCATCACGCCGAGCCCCGCGGCGAGCGTGATCACGTCGCCGGACAGGAACGCGACCTTGACCCGCGGCGTGAGGAAGCCGAACTCGCTCGACTCCGCGTCGGGCACCGGCGACGGCTGGGGGTACACCTCCTTGTGGAACTGCAGCAGCTCGGCCTCCAGCCCGACCTCCAGCACGTCGAACAGCTCGAACTGCAGGAGCGCCAGCAGGGACAGGGCGTTGCGCGAGACGTCGCCGCGGGACGTGCTCTCGCCGCCCATCACCCAGTGCAGCCCCACGCCCAGGCGCGTTTCCGGGACGGCGGAGCGCGGGCCGCCGAGGTTGCCGCCCAGCGGCTCCGGGGCGAACTCGCACGGACCCAAGCCCGTCGTCCGCGCGACGGACGCCTCCGGCTCCTCCGTCGCGGCCTGCGACTCCTCCGTCGCGGTCTGCGACTCCTCCGTCGCGGCCTGCGGTTCTTCGTCGGCGACCGCGCCCGCCGGAACGACCACCGCGAACAGGGCGCAGAACACGCCCACGGTCCGGACCCAGCGCTGTTCGTTCATCGGAACTCTCCCTTCGGGGCCGTCCGGCGACCGGCCGCCGCCCCGCCGGGGGCAGCGCCTGCACTGTAGGTCGGTGGATCCGCCCAAGGCAAGTCGCCGGCGCGCTCGCCGGCGCGCTCGATGTGCGGGGCCGAACACCCCTGGACACCCGGAGGGCGGCGCACTAGCGTCGTCGGCCGACGTCGGGAGTCGCGGGTCGGGCGGGGGAGGCGGCCGGCCGGCGACACGCAAGGAGGTCGTCGCATGAACACCACAACCGCCCTGCTGCTGGTCGCGTCGGTCGCCGCCGTCGCGCCGTCGTGCAAGAAGAAGCCCGGCCCGTCCGACGCCGCGGCCGTCCCGGCGGAGGTCGCTCCGCTGCCGCCGCCGCCGGTCGCGGACGCGGAGCCGGCGGATGCGGCATCGCCTTCGGCCGGGGACGCGGGCGCGGAGCCGGTCGACGCGACGCCCACGTCCGTGGTCGCTCCCGCCTGGCGCACGCCGCTGGCGCTGGCGGATGTCGAGGGCGGCGCGGCGGTCGTGTGGCTCGGCGCGGAAGACGCGCCGGCCGCCGTCTGGCAGCCGGTGGACGCGCAGGGGCTGCCGTCCGGCGAGGCGAAGCCGCTGGCCGCCGTACCGGCCGACACCCGGGTGCTGCGCGCGGTGCAGGTCGGCGAGGCGCACGCCGTCGGCTGGTGCCGCGCGGCGGAGAACGGGGCGTCCTACGGCCTGTTGTGGGTCGACGCCGCCGGTGCGCCGCTGGGCGAGCCGATCGACCTCGGGACCGAGACCCCGTTCGAGGAAGGGGCGTACGGCGGGAACTTCCCGCCGTGCGACCTGGACCTCGGCGTGGACGGCGACGCCGTGCTCTACGTCCGCCAGAGCGGCGAGACCGAGTGCGCCGAGGAGACGGGCACCGACGAGCCCGGGAACGAGGTCGGCTGTCCGGGACAGACGCTGTACCGCGTGGCGCGCGGCGCGGAGCCGCAGGCGCTGATGACGCAGGGACTGCTGGCGCCGGTCGGCGGGCCGCGCTCGCCGGTCGCCGTCGGCGAGGAGGCGTTCTGGGCGGCGACGCTGCAGACCGCGACGCTGCGCACGCGGCTCGCCGGCACCGTGTTCGAAGGGCCGTGTCCCGCCGCGAAGCTCGACGCGATCTGGGGCTCGCACGCCGTGCTGCTGTGGACCGGCGACACGCTCGTCGCGCTCGGCGATTCGATGGCCGAGGAAGGGCTGCGCCTCGCGGCCTGCCAGGGCGACGCCCAGCTGTTCCCGCCGAACGAGGAGGGGCCGCTGCCGGTCTGGCCGCGCGTGGCCTCGCGGACGGTGACCTGCGACGGCGGCGCGCCGAAGGTCGCGTTCGACCTCGGCGAGGACCGCACGCTCGCCGTCGACACCGGCGCCGCCGGCGTCTCGGCGTCGTGGCGCCACCTGCTGCGCGCGCTCGACGGCCGCGACGATCCGCTCGACGCCGCGTTCACCGGCGCGGGCTTCCTGCTGGCCCACGTCGCCGAGGGCGAGGAAGGCGCGGTGCGGTTGCCGGTGACGCTGGCGGTCCACCCCTGCGGCGCCGCCGGGCTCCGGCTGTAGGTCGCCGCCGGCCTGCGTGCGGGCCGCGGGCGGCCCCGCCGTCCTCGACGCGCCGGACCTGCCCGACTTCCTCGACGACCGCTCAGCGGTGGATGTGCACCAGCGTGCCGACCGTCCGGTCGGGCGGCTCGATCCACTGCCACCCGTCGGGAAGCCGCGGCCCGGCGAAGTCGAAGACCCAGGCGGCGGCGGCGGGCGGCAGGTTGATGCAGCCGTGGGAGCGGGCGATGCCGAACTCGGAGTGCCAGAACGCGGCGTGCAGCGCGCGGTCCTCGTCGAAGAACAGCACCCACGGGATGTCGCGTACGCTGTAGGTCCGGCCGCCGTCGCCGGTGGGCAGGCCGCGCATCGTCTGGGTGCCCGCCGCGCGGTAGACGCGGAACGCGCCCTCGCGGGTCAGCCCGCCGCGACCCGTCGAGACCGGCGTGACGAACCGCGGCGCGTCGCCCTCGTAGGCCGCCAGCAGCTGTTCCGCGAGGTCGACGTCGAGCCAGCGTTCGGCGGCGCCCACGCCGTCCGGGCGGGCGCGCGGCCGGAACACGCGCACCTCGCTCCGGCGCAGGTAGCGTTCCGGCCCGATGCGCACCCAGCGCTCGGCCAGCTCCTCGACGCGCACCGCCGCGTGTCGCGGGAGCTTCGGCGCCCGGGGCGGCGGCGTCATCCAGCGCGCCACCGGCGGCTCGTCGTAGACCGAGGTCGGCGACGCGACGGCGAAGCCCCACGGCCAGGGCGCGTCGTGCGGGTCGAGCGGCAGGCCGGCCAGCGGCGATGCCTCGGCCAGGCGCACGTCGGCCGCCCGCAGGAAGCGGCCCGACACCGTGCGGTACAGCTGGGCGCCCCGGCG
>CAZMRP010000032.1:0-17795 GCA_964568275.1 uncultured Myxococcales bacterium | reverse complement strand
CCGAGGGCCCCTGCCGGACCGCGTGCGACGGCGGTGACCCCGCCGGCTGCAGCACGCTCGGCGGCGTGTTGCGCGCGCTGGCGAAGGACGACGAGGTTTCCGGGGCGCTGCAGCGCGGTTGCGACGGCGGCGACCGCGGCGGCTGCCGGGACCTGGCGATCGTGCTCGACGAGAACGGCGACGCCCGCGGCGCCGCCGAGGCCCGCCGGCGAGCCTGCGAGCTGGGGGATACCGCGTCCTGCCCCTCGCCCTGAGCGAGCCTGGCCCGAGCGAAGTCGAGGGGCGCAGCGAGTCGAAGGGCGAGCTGGGCGACGCCGGTTCGTGCGGCTCGCGCTGAGCCGCGGGGGGCGCCGGCTCCCCGACGAGTCCCGGTGACACGGCGCCTCTGCTGCGCTACGTTGCGGCCCATGCCTCCGAAACGACCGCTCGATCTGTCCGTCAAGATGATGCTGGTGCTCGGTCTGTTCTTCGCGATCGTCTGGACCGCGACGATCGCCATCGTCCACGCCGCGGGCGGCGACACCATGTACTGGCCGATCGGCATCACCGTGGTGTTCGTCGGCCTGCAGTACCTGGCGGGTCCGTGGATCGTGACCAAGACGATGCGGGTGCGCTACGTCTCGCCGGACGAGGAGCGGAAGCTGCACGAGCTGGTGCGCGAGCTGGCGGAGGCGGCGCGGATCCCGATGCCGCGGGTCGGCGTCTCGGAGCTGGAGATCCCCAACGCCTTCGCCTTCGGCCGCTGGCGCTCGGACAGCCGCGTGGTGGTGACCCGCCCGCTGCTGAAG
Source organism: uncultured Myxococcales bacterium (assembly GCA_964568275.1). Classification (GTDB taxonomy): domain Bacteria; phylum Myxococcota_A; class Polyangia; order DRWM01; family JAAZOP01; genus JAAZOP01. Next base: position 17,007 of record CAZMRP010000032.1, on the reverse strand, counting down.
CTGCTCGAGGAGCACGAGTTGCGCGCCGTGCTGGGCCACGAGATCATGCACCTGCGGAACCGCGACGTGGCGGTGATCACCTTCCTCGGCATGCTGCCCAACATCTTCTACTTCCTGTTCCGCATCGGCATCCGCGCGCGCGGCCGCAACAACCCGGGGCCGTTGATCGCCATCGTGTCGATCCTGGTCTACTTCGTGCTGCAGCTGCTGGTGCTGTACGTCTCGCGGATCCGCGAGTACGCCGCCGACGAGGGGTCGGTGAAGCTCGGCAACCCGCCGCACTGGATGGCCTCCGCCCTGTACAAGCTGGTCTACGGCGCGGCGCGGCTGCCGCCGGACGAGCTGAAGGCGGCGGCGGGGTTCAAGGCGTTCTTCGCCTCGGACCCCAACCACGCCGCGGCCGAGGTGCAGAGCCTGGCCCAGCTGGACCTCGACCGCTCCGGCAGCATCGAGCCCGAGGAGCTGGACGCCCTGCGCCGCTCGAAGGCCCGCCCCGGCGCCGGGGCCAAGGCGATGGAGCTGTTCGGCACCCATCCCAACATGCTCAAGCGGGTCCAGCGGCTGGCCGAGCTGCAGTCCCAGGGAGCGTTCCGCGTGCAGACGCCGTACGCCGGGTAGCAGTGCGGTCCGGGGCGCGGGCCCCGGTTTCGGAGCGCGAGGACGGCAGCGCGGATGAGCGGCACGGACATCTTCCTGCTGGCGGCCCAGGTGGCGGGCGGGCTCGCGCTGTTCCTGCTGGGGATGAAGCTGATGTCCGGCGGCCTCAAGCAGGCCGCGGGGCACCGGCTGCGCGCGGTCGTGCAGCCGATCGGCCGCAGCCGCTGGACCGGCTTCGGGGCCGGGACGCTGCTGGCCACCTTCGTGCACAGCGGCCCGACCACCGCGATGGCGGTCGACTTCGTCGACGCCGGGCTGCTGTCCCTGGCCGCCGCCGTCCCGCTGATCCTCGGTGCCAACGTCGGCACGACGCTGGCGATGCAGCTGGTGTCGTTCCGGCTGGACGACTACTGCTTCGCCGCGATCGCCCTGGGCCTCGTGCTGCGCCTGCTGCCGGGCCGGCGCGAGACCCTCGGCCACCTGGCGGATGCGCTGCTGGGCTTCGGCGTGCTGTTCCTCGGGATGCGGACGATGAGCGAGGCGGTGGGGCCGCTGCGCGAGAGCGGCGGCCTGCAGCAGGCCCTGACGCTCGTCGCCCCGGGCACCGTCGGCGGCGTCCTGTTCGCGCTCGCCGCCTCGACGCTGCTCACCGGCCTGCTCCAGAGCAGCGGGGCGGTGATCGGCGTGCTGTTCGTGTTGGCCGGCGCCGGGGCGCTCGGAGGCCTCGAACACGCCCTGCCGTTCGTCCTGGGTGCGCACATCGGCGCCTGCACCCCCACGCTGCTCGTCGCGGTCGGCGCCGCGCCCGAGGCGCGCCGGGCGGCGCTGGCCCACCTGCTGTTCAACGTCTTCGGCGCGGCCGTCGCCCTCGCCCTGTGGCACGGCTGGCTGTGGCTGCTGCCGCGGACGTCGACCGACCTGACGCGGCAGATCGCCAACGCCCACACCCTGGTCCAGCTCGCCGCCGCGCTGCTGGTGCTGCCCTGGAGCGGGGCCTTCGCCGGCCTGGTCCGCCGGCTGACCCGGGCGCGGGAGCCGGCGCCCGAGACCAGCCACCTCGACGAGCGGCGTCTGGACACGCCCGAGGCGGCGATCGTGGCGGCGCTGCGCGAGACCCGCCGCATGCTGGTCCTCGCCCGCCGGACCCTGGCGACCGGGATGCAGGGCCTGGTGCGGCTCGCCGACGCCCCGCTGGTCGAGGCGGAGAAGCACGAGCGCGCGGTCGACGAGCTCAAGCGGTCGATCGGCGGCTACCTGCTGCGGATCGCGGGGCACCGGCTGTCCCGGCGGCAGGCGCTGGTCGTGCAGCAGCTGCAGCTCGCCGTGGCCGACGTGGAACGGATCGGCGACCACGCGACGCGCCTGGTCGAGCTGGCGCGCGGGCGCCAGGCGCGCCGGGTCTGGTTCGACGACGCCGCGATGGCGGAGCTGGTCGAGCTGTACCGGCGCGCCGCGGAGGTCCTCGAGCGCACCACCTGCACCCTCGACCCGGACCTCCCGCGCGAGGAGCGGTGGGCCCAGGTCGATGTCGTGCTCGCCGCGCGCGACGGCTACGCCGAGCGCAGCCGGGCGCTGCACGCGCGGCTGCGCGACCAGGTGCTGGAGAAGCGCGAGGACGCGTTGACCGCGATCTTCCACCAGCAGCTGCTGGCGTGCTTCGACAAGATCGTGCGGCACGCCAAGACGATCGCCCTCGTCGAACAGGACCCGAAGTTCTTCGTCAAGCGCAAGAAGCTGGAGCGTCGCGCGTCGCTCGTGCCTCGGCCGCCGCTGCCGGAGCGCTGCGCGGCGACGCCCGGCGCGGGCCTGTTCGAGGACGACGACGAGCCCGCGCCGCCCGGGAAGCCGATCCCGCCGGCGAAGCCGTAGCCGTGCCGCCGCGCCGCGCAGGACCGTTCGGTGGTGGTGCGGTCGTCCCGGACTTCCACCCCGCGGCGCTAGCCGGCCAGGCCGCGTTCCAGCGCCTCCGACAGGCGTTCGACGCACGGACGGTGCAGGCGGCCCTGGCAGATCAGCGGCAGGTCGACCAGCGGCAGGTCGACCAGCGCGGCGAGCCGCCGGCGCTGCTCGTCCTCCAGCCGCCGGCGGTGGAGGTCCCAGACCGCGGCGCGGATCAGCGGGTGGTCGGCCGGCGCCAGCCCCGCGGCCACCGCCGCCTCGACCTCGCCCGGCTCGAAGGTCCGCTCGGGCACCGCGTTGACCACCACGCGGCGCACCGGCAGGCCCAGCCCGTCGCGCAGCCGCTCGACCAGCTCGCCGGTCTCGCTGACCGGCATCTCCTCCAGCAGCGTCACCGGCAGGATCTCGGTGCGCGCGGGGTCGGCGAGCAGCTCCCAGCGCTCCCGGCCGTCGCGGCGCAGCGGTCCCGGCGGGGCCAGCTCGGCGAGCGTGCGGGGCAGGGCGAGCAGCGACAGTGCGTGACCGGTGGCCGGCGCGTCGAGGATCACGGTGTCGTAGCGCGGGCGGCCGTTCCCGTCGGTCTCCAGGGCGTGGTAGGTGGCCTTGCCGAGCAGGGCCCAGGCGTCGATGCCGGGGACGGCGTCGAGGAACGCGCGGACGACCCGGTTCTCGAACACCAGGCGCGACAGGGCGCGGAAGCGGAAGACCATCAGCCCGTATTCCTCCATCGCCGCCCGGGGGGTCATGTTGACCGCCTCGAGGTTGGGGAGGACCGGGGAGTTGTGGGGGCCGATGCGGGGCACCTCGAGCAGCGGGGAGAGGCGGTCCTTGGCCTGGACGGCGGCGAGCAGGGTGCGGCGGCCGCGGCGGGCGCAGGCCAGGGCCAGGGCCGTGGAGACGGTGGTCTTTCCGACGCCGCCCTTGCCCGTCACGACGATCATCCGGCGGTCCCACAAGCCCATGGCGGGCGGGGATCTAGCATGGTCCCCTGCGCGTTGACAGCCTCTCCCGAGCGGCGTAGGGTCCGGGGCCGCTCCCGGGGGCTGAGGCCGGATGCGTGGGGGGCGTCCCGCGGGTCGCGGGGTTCGTTCCGGCGCAGGACGCCGGTCCGGGAAGGAGAGAGCGAGGCGGCGATGGAGACCCAGGAAATCCGCTTCCATGGGCGCGGCGGTCAGGGCGCCGTGACGTCGGCCACGATCCTGGCCACGGCGGCGATCGGCCAGGGCCGGTTCGCGCAGGCGTTCCCGAGCTTCGGGCCGGAGCGCCGCGGGGCGCCGGTGGTGGCCTACGCCCGCATCGCCGGGGCGCAGATCCGCAACCGGACGGCGATCCGCGAGCCGCACTTCGTGCTGGTGCTCGACGCCTCGCTGCTGGCGCTGGTCAAGGTCGACCAGGGGCTGCGCCCGGGGGGCACCGTGGTGCTCAACAGCGCCAAGGACGAGCCGACGGTGCGCAAGCAGTTCGGCTTCCGGAGCCGGCTGGCGCTGATCGATGCCAATCACGTCGCGCGCGAGGAGATCGGCCGCGTGATCACGAACACCGTGATGCTCGGCGCGCTGCTCAAGGCGCACGAACTGGTGGCGCCCGCGGCGGTGGCCGAGGCGATGCGCGGCGTGCTGGGGGCCATCGGTCCGCGCAACGTGAAGGCGTTCGAGCGGGCGATGGCGGAGACGAAGGTGTACGAGGCCCGGGGCTAGGGCCGGGTTCGAATCGGGTTTCGGTCGGCGGGCCCGCGCAAGCGGGGCCCGCGCCGTTCGCACAACGCGGAGGTGACCGGTGGCCGCGCAATCAGCTCAACCCAAGTGGACGGAACTCGCGATCGGCACGGCGATCACCGTGCCGGGCAGTGCCCGCTACAACCGCACCGGCGACTGGCGCTCGGTGCGCCCGCTCTGGGACCACACCAAGTGCATCAAGTGCGGCGTGTGCGTGGTCTACTGCCCCGAGGGGTGCATCCGCTGGAACGCCCAGGGCTACCCCGACGCGGACCTCGAGTACTGCAAGGGGTGCGGGATCTGCGTGCGCGAGTGCTGGACCACCTGCATCACGCAGGTCGAGGAGGAAGTCTGATGTCCGGTCCGATCGTCGCCGGCAAGCCGGTCGGGATGGAGGTGTCGATCGCGATCGCCGAGGCCGCGAAGCTCGCGGACGTCGACATCGTCGCCGCCTACCCGATCACCCCCCAGACGCACATCGTGGAGCATCTGGCCGAGATCGTGGCCGACGGGGACCTCGACGCCGAGTTCATCCCGGTCGAGTCGGAGCACTCGGCGATGTCGGTCTGCTGCGGCACCTCGGCCGCCGGGGCCCGCACGTTCACCGCCACCAGCTCCCAGGGCCTGGCGCTGATGCACGAGATCCTGTTCATCGCCTCGGCGCTGCGCCTGCCGATCGTCATGCCGGTGGCCAACCGCTCGCTGTCCGGGCCGATCAGCATCTGGAACGACCACAGCGACGTGATGGCCAACCGCGACGCCGGCTGGATCCAGGTCTTCGCCGAGAACGGCCAGGAATCGCTCGACCTGACGATCTGGGCCTTCCGCGTCGCCGAGGACAAGCGGGTCTCGCTGCCGGTGATGGTCAACTTCGACGGCTTCATGCTCTCGCACGTCGTCGAGCCGATCACGCTGCCGGACGTGGAGACGGTGCGGAGGTTCCTGCCGACCTTCGAGCCGCTGCAGCGACTGGACGTGGACGACCCGCGCTCGCTGGGCCCGGTCGGCATTCCCGACATCTACACCGAGGCCAAGAAGGCCCAGCTCCAGGTGCTGCTCGACTCCTACGGTCCGATCGTCGAGACCTGGGCCGAGTTCGAGAAGACCTTCGGCCGCTCGTACAAGCCCATCGAGACCTACAAGGCCGACGACGCCGAGATCCTGATGCTGACGATGGGCGGCCTGGGCGAGACGGCGATGTCGGTGGTCGACGAGCGGCGGGCGAAGGGGGAGAAGGTCGGGCTGGTGCGGATCCGGCTGTGGCGGCCGTTCCCGTTCGCGGACTTCAAGCGGGCGATCGCCAAGTGCAAGGCGCTGGCGGTGCTCGACCGCGCGATCTCCTTCGGCGGACCGATGGGACCGGTGGCCAGCGAGGTCAAGGCGGCGCTGTACGCCGACGCGCACCGCCCGCTGCTCGTCGAGTTCGTGGTGGGCCTGGGCGGGCGCGACGTGACGTTCGCCGAGTTCCACCGGATGTGGGACGAAACCGCCGCGGCGCTCCAGTCGGGCAAGGTCCCGGCGCCGCGGATGGTCGGGTTGAGGGAGTAGGCCATGAGCGCGCAGAGCGAGACGACGACCCGTTCCGAGCGTCCGGCGCTCACCCCGCTGACCCGCGGCAACCCCGCGGCGCTCGACGTGTTCTCCGCCCGGCTGCTGCCGAAGGAGGACTACTTCTGCGCCGGCCATCGGGCGTGCCAGGGTTGCGCCGAGGTGCTGGCGGTGCGGTTGATCCACAAGGTGCTCGGCCGCAACACGATGGTCGCCACCGCCACCGGCTGCATGGAGATCATCTCCAGCAGCTACCCCGACACCGCCTGGAAGATCCCGTGGATCCACGTAGCGTTCGAGAACGCCGCGGCGGTCGGCTCGGGGGTCGAGGCCGGCCTGCGGGTGCTGATGCGCAAGGGGCGGATCCCCAAGCGGCGGATCACGATCGTCGCCATGGGCGGCGACGGCGCGACGGCCGACATCGGGCTGCAGGCCCTGTCGGGGATGCTCGAGCGCGGGCACAAGATGATCTACGTCTGCTACGACAACGAGGCGTACATGAACACGGGGATCCAGCGCTCCGGCACCACCCCGTTCGGCGCCTCGACCACCACCTCGCCCGCCGGTCGCGCCTCGATCGGCCAGCAGACCTGGAAGAAGCCGATGCCGGCGATCTGCGCCGCGCACGGCATCCCCTACGTGGCGACGCTCAATCCGAGCTACCCGCTGGATCTGGCGGAGAAGGTCAAGCGCGCGCAGCAGGCGAACGGGCCGGCGTACCTGCACGTCTACGCCGCCTGCCCCACCGGCTGGCGCATGGCCCCGGACCTGGCCATCGAGATCGGCCGCCTGGCCGTCGAGACCGGCGTGGCGCCGCTGTACGAGATCGTGAACGGCCGGGTGCGCATCACGCAGCCGACGCCGAAGCTGCGGCCGCTCGCCGACTACCTCAAGCCCCAGGGGCGGTTCCGCCACCTGCTGTCCGAGGACCACAAGGAGCAGCTGGCGGGGATCCAGGCGCGCGTGGCGGCGGAGTACGCGGCGCTCGAGCGACGGGCGGCGGCGGACGCCCAGCGGTAGGAGAAGGAGACGACGATGGACCTGGCGAAGGTGGATCGGATCGTCGACAAGTACCAGGGCAGCGCCACGGCGCTGCTGCCCATCCTGCAGGACATCCAGGCGCAGGAGAACTGGCTGCCCCGGGAGGCGCTGGAGCGCGTGGCCGACAAGCTGCAGGTCCCGCTGACGCGCGTCTACGGCATGGCGACCTTCTTCCGCGCCTTCAGCCTCAAGCCGCGCGGCAAGCACATCTGCACCGTCTGCATGGGCACGGCCTGCCACGTGCGCGGCGCGCCCAAGCTGGTGGAGAAGATCGAGCGCGACATGAAGGTCAAGTCCGGCGAGACCACCGCCGACATGGAGTTCACGCTCGAGACCGTGAACTGCGTCGGCGCCTGCGCCCTCGGGCCGCTGGTGATCCTCGACGGCACCTACCACGGCAACATCACCTCGCCCAAGCTGGACAAGGTGCTCAAGGGCGTCGGGAGGGCCAAGTGATGAGCGTCCGATTGACCAGCCCCCAGGCTCTCGACCAGTACCGCGCCGCGCTGCTCGCCAAGCGCAACCCCAAGAAGCCCGCGCTGTCGATCTGCGCCGGCACCGGCTGCGTCGCCTACGGCTCGCTCAAGCTCGCCGACGCGGTGCGCGAGGAGGTGCAGCAGCGCGGCCTCGGGGACAAGCTCGAGGTCCGCATCAACGGCTGCCACGGCTTCTGCGAGCGCGGTCCGCTGGTGCTCTGCCATCCCCACGACTTCTTCTACCAGCGCGTCCAGCCGTCCGACGTCGGCGAGATCCTCGAGCAGTCGATGCTCGCCGGCAAGCCGATCGAGCGGCTGCAGTACGTCGATCCGGTGACCGGCGCCCGCGCCGTGAAGCAGGAGGACGTCGGCTTCTACAAGCACCAGCTGCGCGTGCTGCTCGAGTACAACGGCTGGATCGACCCGACGTCGCTCGACGACTACATCGCCGTCGGCGGCTACGCCGCCCTGGCCAAGGCGCTCGGGACGATGAAGCCCGAGCAGGTGCTCGACGCGATCTACAAGAGCGGCCTGCGCGGCCGTGGCGGCGGCGGCTTCCCCGCCGGCGTGAAGTGGAAGGAGTGCCGCGGCGCTCCGGCGCCGGACGGCGTCCGCTACATCATCGCCAACGGCGACGAGGGCGACCCCGGCGCGTTCATGGACCGCTCGCTGATGGAGGGCAACCCGCACCTGGTGCTCGAGGGGATGATCCTCGGCGCCTACGCCATCGCCCACCCCGGCCACCCCGTGGGCTACATCTACGTCCGCAACGAGTACCCGCTCGCCGTCGAGCGGCTCGGCCTGGCGCTGCAGAAGGCCCGCGAGCTGGGGCTGCTCGGCGAGAAGATCCTCGGCACCGACTTCAGCTTCGACATCCAGATCAACCGCGGCGGCGGCGCCTTCGTCTGCGGCGAATCGACCGCGCTCATGGCCTCGATCGAGGGCTTCGTCGGCGAGCCGCGGGCCAAGCACATCCACACCGTCGTGCAGGGCCTGAACAACAAGCCGACCAACCTCAACAACGTCGAGACCTGGGCCAACGTGCCGCTGATCCTGACCCGCGGCGTCGATTGGTTCACCTCGATCGGCACCGGCGACGTCTCCAAGGACCCCTGGGGCGGCTCGAAGGGCACCAAGATCTTCGCCCTGGTCGGCAAGGTCAACAACACCGGCCTGGTCGAAGTCCCGATGGGCAAGACGCTGCGCGAGATCATCTTCGACATCGGCGGCGGCATCCGCGACGGCAAGCAGTTCAAGGCCGTGCAGACCGGCGGTCCCTCGGGCGGCTGCATCCCCGCCAGCCACCTCGACATGCCCGTCGATTTCGACAAGCTCACCGAGGCCGGCTCGATGATGGGCTCCGGCGGCATGATCGTGATGGACGACTCGACCTGCATGGTCGACATCGCCCGCTACTTCCTCCACTTCCTGGCCGACGAGTCGTGCGGCAAGTGCGTCACCTGCCGCGAGGGGCTCAAGCACCTGTGCCGGATCATCGACCGCGTCTGCGACGGCCAGGGGCGCGAGGGCGACCTCGAGCTGCTCGACGAGATCTCCCTCACCGTCGAGAAGGCCTCGCTCTGCGCCCTCGGCCAGACCGCCCCCAACCCGCTGCGCTCCACGATGCGCTACTTCAAGGACGAGTACGTCGCGCACATCAAGGACCACAAGTGCCCGGCCAAGGTCTGCAAGGCGCTGATCACCTACACGATCAACGACAAGTGCACCGGCTGCATGGTCTGCGCCCGCAACTGCCCGACCGGCGCCATCACCGGCGAACGCAAGAAGCTCCACGTGCTCGACCAAGCGAAGTGCATCAAGTGCGGCGTCTGCATGGAAGTCTGCAAGTTCGACGCCGTCGACGTGGACTGAGCCGGAGGACCCGATGAGCGAGCAACATCCGTTCGGTTCTCCCGTGAGCTTCAAGATCGGCGGCCGGCCGTACGAGGGGACGTACGGCGACAGCCTGCTCGAGACGCTCCACAAGTACGGCTACGAGGTGCCGTCCTTGTGCCACCACGAGGCGGTCTCGGCCTACGGCGCCTGCCGGCTGTGCCTGGTCGAGGTGGTCGACAAGCGCGGCCGCCACAAGATCACCACCTCCTGCAACTTCCCGGTCCAGGCCGGCATCGACGTGCTGCTCGACACCCCGAACGTCGTCAAGCACCGCCGCGTGGTGCTCGAGCTGCTGCTGTCGATGGCGCCCAACTCGCCCGAGCTGCGGGAGCTGGCGGCGGCGCACGGTGTCCCCCTCGGGCGGCTCGAGGCCGACGCCTCCGCCGCCGAGTGCATCCTGTGCGGCCTGTGCGAGCGGGTCTGCCGCGAGGTGGTGGGGGCCAACGCGATCTCGATGAGCGCCCGCGGGACGGCCAAGAAGATGACCACCCCGTACGACGCCGAGAGCGCGGCCTGCATCGCCTGCGGCGCCTGCGTCTACGTCTGCCCCACCAAGTGCATCGGCCTCGAGGAGGCCGACGGCAAGCGCACGATCGTCCGCTGGGGCCGCACGCTGCCGCTCGCAGTGTGCGAGAAGACCGGCCGCGCGTTCACGCCGAAGTTCCTGCTCGAGCACTACGCGAAGCAGCTCGGCGGCTTCGACGAGAAGATCCTCAAGAAGGCCCCACCGTACCGGTAGACCACCCCGCCGCCGACGGCGGCCGACCGATTGCGAATGTGGCGAACGGCTGTGCCGTGCTACCGACTTCTGTGGCCCCGTCTTCGGTGGTTCTCGGGGTCGGCGCAGAGCGGCTCGGCAGACCTCGATCCGAGGTCGGGTCCATCGGCGCCGCCCCCGACGATCAACTCGGACGACTGCAGGATGGGCCGTGGTGCTCCGTGGACTTGTTGTGTGATTCCGAGGGGGGATTGGATGTCAGTCCCGGTAGGTTGCCATTCGGCGGCAATCGAGTAGTCTTCCAGGTTGGGGAGGGGTGCATGAGGGATCCTGAACAGGCCGGCGAAGCGCGAGGATCTCCCGCGGACCTTTGACGAAACGTCGGGGCGTTGACGGGTACTAGGGTTGGGCGCATCGCACCTGCGTCAGAGCCGGGTGCGACGGCGCCAAGGCAGAGCCGGTTCGCGGCCAACAGGCGAACAGGATCCAAACCGGTGTGGAGGCGTGGAATGGTCCGGAATTCGACGTCCCTTCGGGTGCTTCTGGTCCCTGTCTTCGTGGCCGCGCTGTTCGCAAGTGCAGAGCCGGCTTCCGCAAGCAACTGCTCCGTCGGGAGCTGCGGAGCCGGCGAGTGCCAGATCAACTGCCCGACTAGTCAGGCAGACTACTTGGTCTTCGGTGACATCTGGACCTGGACGACCGCTGACGGTTGGATTCACCGGGGCGTGGGCGTCTGTCAGTTCCAGTCCGATGGCAGTTGGAGCAAGGGCAGCTACGTGACCTATGCGGCCAGTCTGACGGACACCGCGAAGTGGGTCGTGCGTGCGGACGGCGCCGACGATTCGAGCGGGGGCAACGACCTCGTTCGCCTGGCCAACACGAGCGGCGAGTACTGCAAGGACACTTCGTCGGATGACGTCTGGATCGATGGAACGATCCCTGCAGCCGATGACTACCTGTTCTGGGGAGACGGTGGAAGCGACAAGCTGTATCTGTGCAGATCGAGCGGTCCGACGGACTGCATTGCGAACGACGCATGCGCGGACGGTCGCGCGGGAAACGACTACGTGTATGGCACTTCCTACGCCGATGAGTTGTACGGCGCGGGGGGCGGCGACGTCTTCTACGGCTATGGCGGGGCAGACACGCTCTATGGCGGCGACGGCGACGACATCTTCTACGGCGGTGATGACGGCGATACCGTGTGGTGCGGAGCGGGCGATGACTTCGGATACGGTGACGGAGGGGATGACACTCTGATTGGCGAGACGGGATGCGACTACCTCGAAGGCAACGCACACGACGGCGACACTGAAGCCGACAACTGCTACTGTGCCGGAAACGGCATCGACCCGCCCTACTGCCCGGCGAATTGGTACGATCGGGGGCAGACGGACGGGAGTTGTACCGACCACTGCTGCGGCGAACTGTGTTGGTCTCGGTAGCGGGCCAGGCCGGGAGGAGGGTCGATCTTGGCTTGCCTATCGGTCACCTGGAGATGGGCCTCCGACGCGCTCGAACACAGCAGGCGCGGTGGCTCGACAGTTCGAGATTTCTGGGCTGGCGTGGCGGCCGGCGCGTCGATGTCCGCGAGGTCTCGCCGAACGGCGACGATGTGCTGTCTTTTCGTCGTTGCAGCAAGCGGCTGTGGTGATCCATCGACGAACCTCACGAGCGGCGACGTGGCGGCCGACGAAGTGCTCGAAATCCACGACGGCGAGAGCACGTCAGACGTTGATGATGCGGTGGAGTCGGTCGAGTCGCCCGATGACTCGACGGAGCCTGCCTGCCCCGTCTGGGCGGTTGCCGTTGGTTCCGACCCGCTGCAGGATGGAACCAGGGAGCACCCCTACCACGGACTGCAGGAGGCGCTCGATCAGCGGAGCACTTGCGACCACGTCGTTCTTGCCGAGTTGCCCGGCACGCCGGTTTTCGACATCGCGGTCGACATCGTTGTGGGGGCCGCGGAAACGTTGCTGATCGAGGGTGAGGCGGAAGCTGCCACCGTGCCGGTCTTCGACGGATGGGGCCTCGTGACGGGCCTGAGGGCGCGGGGCGAGGGCCTGCTGGTCCTGCGCAGGCTTGTCGTGAAGAACGGCGCCGGGCCCCACGGCGGATGCCTCGAGGCGACGGTCGGGGGTCTCGAACTGGATGACACCCGATGGGAGGGGTGCTCCGCCACGGGCGACGGGGGAGCCGTCGCCGTGACCGCCGGATCTCTCCGGGTGTCCGGGTCGGTATTCCTGCGGAATGTCGCAGGTGGACTCGGTGGCGCCATCGCTGCCGACGGAACGAGCCGCGACACGATTGCCGTCGAGGAATGCGAGTTTCTGGCGAACCGGGCATTCGATGGAGGGGGCGTGGCGATTCTGGCCCCCACAACGGAGTCCCTGGTCTCAGGGTCGACGTTCGTCGGAAATGAAGCTTCGCGTGGCGGGAGTGCCATCACCGGCCGTTTAGGTGGACGAATCGTGGGGAATCGATTCGAGGCGAACGAGGGACCGGACGGTGGCGCTGTCGCGGGCGACGCCGGTTGGCACCTCGCCCTGTTTGCCCGGAACGTGGTCGTCTCGAACGTGACTTGGCACAGCGGTTCGCCGCACGAGGGCACCCCGGGTGCCGCGCTCCGACTATCTCCGGCATATGGGGTCGTCTGCAATAACCTGTTCTTGCGCAACGAGATCCGTTCTGCGGCCGGCCCGGACGCGTTGGGTACGGGCGCCGTCCTGCTGGATGGTGGTAGTCCCTCGGTCGTCAACAACGTCTTTGCGGAAAACGCCGGTGGCGAGGTTGCGCACCTCATGGCGGCGAACGCGGACGTGCGGAACAACGTGTTCGTCGGCGGCGCCGGCTTCGTCGGCTACCGGCTGACGGTCCACTCGGGTGGCTCGGCGGCAGTTGACTACAACCTCGAGTGGATGATGCCCGAAGGCAGGGTCGATGCGGACGTGGAGGTGGGAAGACACGGAGTCGTCGCCGACCCACGGTTCGTCGATGTGCCGAACGACGACTACCTGCCGGCCGGGGGGTCGCCGTGTCTGGATGCAGGAGATCCGGGCGAGGAGTTCCGGGACTGGAACGGAAGCCGAAACGACATGGGAGCCTTCGGCGGACCCGACGGAAATTGGGTGCCGCTGGGGCTGGAAGACGGGTGACGGCCATGCCTCGAATTGAGAACACGCTCCCTCGTTGGCTCCTCTTGGCAGCGGCTTGGCCCGCGGCCTGCGGCGATGGCCCGGGTGTCGGACCGGTCGACGTGACTGCGGACGCGGAGCCGGACGCGGAAGCGGACGCCGACCCAGCCAGGGACGCGTTGGACACGAATCGGCGCGACCTGCCGCCGCCGGCGGATGCTGAACTCGAGGCGGTCGCTCTTCCGTCTGTGTGCGGCGACGGCGTCCTTGACCCCGGGGAAGAGTGCGACGACATGAATCGAAGGAACGGGGACGGGTGCGACTGGCTGTGCCGTCTCGGCGACGGGTCATTCGATTACCTGCCGCTCGACGACTCGGTTCCACCGATCACGCTCGACGACGAACCGGTCGTCGTGGTTCCGGCGAGTGAGGGCCCGGACGGGTGCTCCAGCGGTGGACGCCTCGACCTGGCGTGGAGCGGAAGCGAATACGCGCTGGCGTATCCGGTGTTGCTCCCTCGCCGAGCGGGCAAGGTCAGGATCCTCGACCAGGACGGTCGCACGCTCGGCGGACCCTGGGAACTGCCGGTAGCGTGGACCGAACCGGCGCTTGCTATCGACTGGGCGGACGGATCATTCGTGTTGTTTGCTGCGTCGGGCTGGCCCGTCGTGCTTGCGATGCTGGACCGCTCCGGTTCGGTCGTGGACGGCCCGCGGGACCTCCCGGACCTCGGTGTCGGCACCGAGGCCCTGCACCTGGAGGATGCGGGTTGGAACGGGTCCCTGCATCTCGTCGCGTCGGACGTCTGGAGCACGCCGGAAGCGGAAGGACCGAGCCGCACCGCCCTTGAGGCGGTCTCGTCACGAGGGGATCGCGTGGGCCCCGCGGTCGTTCTCGACACGGAGGTGTTCGGCACCTGGCGGGCGACAGTCGTCCCCGTGGGGACCCTGTTTGCCGTCTCGGACGGCGTGCGCGTCGTAGTGCTGGAGCCTCTCTCGGCCGAGGTTCGGTGGAGCGGCTACGTGGGACGCGCCGAGGGGAACTACGGCGACATCGCCGTGACGCCCGACGGCGTCCTGCTGTTCTGGCTCGAGCCGTCCGAGACGACGGATGCGTCGCTCGACCTGTGGGTTGCCGGCTTCGATATGACCGGCGATCTCGTAGTGCCGCCTCGGATCACCCGCGCCGCCATTCGGGGACGGCATTCCGCGGCGCTGCACGCGGTGTGGGGAGCGGCGGGGGCGCTCGTCGTGTTCGCGGCTACCGATGTTCCCGGGACCTTCGACCCGTGCGAGGTCCGGGCGCTCAACGCCGATCGACACGGCAACGTGCGCTCTGGCGAGGTCACCGTCTTCGGTCCCGACATGTGCGGCATTTCGGAGACGGGCGGTCTCGCGGTCGAAGCCGACGATTCGGGGTACGTGCTGGTCGGGGTCGGACCCTACACGGATCGGCTCGGCCGAGAGATTGTCTTCCGGCGCTTGATTCCCTCCTGAAGGGCCGATCCCTGCCGGCCGGGCGTGCACTGCCGCGCGACACTCTGATCCGTGCGGGGCGGACCGCCGACCCGTTTCCGATCCCGCGCCGACGTCTCGTCGTTGCCGCGCGTCGCCCCGGATGCTAGCGCCTCCGTCGCGTTCGCGTCCTCGGTCCGTTGGTGATGGTGGCAGGCGGGAGCGCGACCGACTTGGCGGTCCTGCGCCTGCGGCCGGAGCTGGTCTGAGCAGATGGCCTGGACGACCTCGCCGCAAGTGATGGATCTGCGGCGGCGCCGTGCGGCGGTCGACGTGGTGCTGGAGACCGTCGACGGCTGGCGGCGGCACGCTACCGGCCGCAACGCTGCCGTGCTCACGTACTACGGATTCCTGTCGGTCTTCCCATTGCTGCTCGTCGCCACCACGATCCTCGGCATCGTCCTGGAGCACGACCCGGAGCTGCGTCGGGAGATCGTCAAGACCGCGGTTGCCCAGCTGCCGGTGATCGGACGGGAGCTCGTCGAGAACACCGGGACCGTCGGCGGCGGTGTGTGGGGTCTCGTCGCCGGGCTCGCCGTGGCGCTGTGGGCCTCCACGAAGGCCTTCGTCGGGGCGCAGAACGCGTTCGATGACGTCTGGGAGGTGCCGCTCGACCGCCGCGGCAATCTCGCCGTGCGGCGCGGCAAGGCCTTGCTCGGCGTCGCGATCATCGGGACCTCCTTCGCCGCCATCGTCGCGCTGACCGCCATCGCGTCGATCGGCGAGCTCCGCGTCGTGAGCCGCGTGCTGCTGCTGACGGGTACGCTCGGGGTCAACACGCTCGCGCTGGGGGTGATGTACCGGCTCCTCAGCGCCCACCGCATCCGCTGGCCGATGGTCCGGCGGGGGGCGGTCCTCGGGGGCATCGGGTTCACCGCGCTCCAGGTGCTTGGGGCGACCATCGTTCGCGCCTTCCTGCGGAGCCCCGGCCGCTCGTCGGAGGTCTTCGCGGTGGTCTTCGCCTTGATCGCCTGGATCAGCCTGCACGTCACCGTCGCGTTGGCGGGCGCGGAGCTGAATGCCGCCCTGGAACGCCGCCGGTCGGCCGGCCGCTAGCAGACCCGGTACTCACGGTGTTGGCGTGACGCCTGCTACTTCAGGGCGTCCTTGAGCGCCCGTTTCGCGTCGTGGGCGGCGTCCTTCACCGTGGTCTTCGCGTCCTCGATCGCCCCTTTGACCGCCCCCTTGGCCTGGTCCTTCCGGCCTGCCCACTGGAACTTCCGGTTCTCGGTCAAGTCGCCCACGGCCTCCTTGAGCTTGCCCTTGGTCACGTCGATCTTCTCGCCCATGTCGTGCCTCCTGGCGCTGGTCTGCAGCGGTGCAAAGAACACCGTCCAGCCGGCGGGCCCGGAGGAGCATCTTCCAGGCCACCCGCACGAACCCTACAGTGTCGGGCAGTTGCCGCGGACGCGGTTCCGGACGACCGTCGAAGCCGGTCAATTCGGACGGCCGCCTCCTCCGCTTTGACGTCGCCGCCAACGGCCCCGACGAGAAGATCCACTGGCGGCTGCACGAAATCGTCCACGGTCTTTCCCCCCTCGGGCGGACGGGCTAGAGTCGGGGCGATGGAAGGGTCCGCGTTCGACGAGGGCGACCTGTTCCGCGCCATCGCGGCGAGCGGCTCGCGGGTGCTGCTGATCGGTCGTCGGGCGATGGTGGCCTACGGCCTGCCGGTGCTGACCGCCGACTACGACCTGTGGATCGACCCCGACGATGTCGAGGCCCTGAACGCGGCGTTGGTTCCGCTGGGCCTGCGCCCGACCCGTTCGCCCGACGAGGCGCGCCGCGCGGGGCGCTACGTCCTGGAGAACGACGAGCACGTAGACGTGTTGCTCGCGCGCCACGGCCGACCGGTCGGCGGCGCAACGCTGGCCCACGCGGACGCCTGGGCCCGTCGCAAGCTCCTGCGCTGGGACGCCGCCACCACCATCGCCGTCCCGAGCCTGGACGACCTGATCCTCACCAAGCGCTGGGCCATGCGGGACAAGGACGTGGCCGACATCCGGCTGCTGGAGGCGCTGCGGGTGCGTACGGGAGGCGGCTCGTGACCACCTCGGACCCGCGCACCGGTCCGGACTCCGTCGGATCGCTCGAGCGTGTCCTGCCGCCCGCCGAGTTCGAGCGGCGGATCCGGGCGCCGCTCAGCGACGAGGAGCTGGAGGAGACGGCGGCCCTGGTCCAGTGGTTCACCCGCCGCTATCCGACCGCGGCCGAGCGCTTCGCCTACGTCCGCCGGGCCTGGCGCCAGTGGACGCGCCCGACCCGGCTCGAGTCGCCGTAGGAGTCCGATGGTCCGCGCGCCGGGCGAACCGCCGGGAGGTCGTCGAGCATGACCGCACCCCGTTTGTCCGAACCCGTCGCTGCGACGCTCCTGGCTCTGCTGGCCGCCTTCGCGTGCGGGAAGCCGGCGCGCACCACCGACCAGGCCTCGCCGACCCCGGGAGCGGAGGACGTCGCCGACCGCGGTGC
>CAZMRP010000031.1:0-17840 GCA_964568275.1 uncultured Myxococcales bacterium | reverse complement strand
CGCTGCACACGGTGGCGGGGTTCTCGGTGGTGGTCGACGCGGCGACGGGCGCGCCGCTGTTGTAGTCGCGGTTCGCCGCGCGCGGGGCTCGGGCGCGGGGGCGGCGCGCTTCCCGGTGCGCGGCGGTCCGGTGGAGCTGGAGGTCGTCGTTGCGTGCGACGTTGGTGATCCTGCTGGCGCTGGGCTCGGCCGTCGTCCCCGCGGCCCGGGCGGACGAGCTGTCGCTTGCCGCGACGCTCGGGACCACCGCTCCGTTGACCGAGGTGATGCGGCGGGCGCAGCCCGGGTTCGCGTTCGGGGTGGAGCTCGTCTACGGGCCGATGCCGTACCTCGAGTTCGGGGCGCGGTACGCGCTGGGGTTGTTCCCGCAGGAGGAGCGGGACGAGTTCGGCCGGGTCAAGGAGACGCTGCTGGACCACGGCATCGGCGGCCTGCTGCGCTTCACGCTCGCCGGCGGTCCCGACACGGGCTGGCTCAACGAGGCGGGGACGATGCGCAGCTCGTTGTGGCTCGAGGTCGGCGGCGGGTACCACTCGATCGGCCGCGAGAGTCGCGGCGGTTTCGACGCCGGGCTGGGCTGGGAGCTGCGGCCGTTGCGCAGCCTGTTCTTCGCGCCGCTGGTGCGGTTCACCACGGTCTTCAACACCAGCCAGGGGACGGCGTGCTACGTGGTGCTGGGGCTGGCCGTGGGCTACGACTTCGGCCGGCTGCTCCGCCGGGCGGGGACCGGGGACGACGACGAGGACGAGGCGGCCGCGGCGCAGCAGCAGCGGCCGGCGGTTCCGCCGCCGCCGTATCCGCCGCAGCCCCGGGCGCCGTATCCCGACGCGTTGCCGGGCGGCGGTTGAGCGCGGCGGCGCGGCGGGTCAGGCGAGGATCCGCGGCCCGACGGCGGCGAGATCCCGGCAGTCGGTCATGCTCATCGCGCGGGCGAGCACGGCGCGCAGGTGTTCCAGGTGCAGCCGGACGCCCGTGGCGCCGCCGCCGACCGCGGCACGGAGGAGGTCCCGGCCGATCAGCACGGCGTGTGCGCCGAGCGCGAGCAGCTTCAGCACGTCGTAGCCGGTGCGAACGCCGCCGTCGGCGGTGACCGTGACGCGACGCCCGAGCTGTTCCGCGATGGCCGGCAGCACTTCGGCGACCCCCGGGGTCCCGTCGAGCACTCGGCCGCCGTGGTTGGAGACCGCGACGACCTGCACCCCGGCCTCGGCGCAGGCCAGGGCGTCATCCAGGCACAGGATGCCCTTGGCGATGAACGGGAGCCTGGTGGATTCGACGAGCTCGCGCAGCTCGCGCATCGACTTGCGGTAGACGGGTCGGCCCGCGCGGGCGAAGTTGGTGGAGCCGCAGCCGTCGAGGTCCACGCCCACGGCCGGGCAGCCCGCCCGTTCGGCCCGTGCGATGCGGCGTTTCAGCTCGTCCTGCGCCCGCGGCTTGAAGATCGGGATGCCCCAACCCGCCTCGGCCTCGATCGCGTCCAGCCCGGGGTTGTCCTCGAGGGTGTAGCTGACGGTGTCGCCGCGCCAGCCGATGGTTCCGGCCAGCTTGCAGCCGTGCACCGAGGCGAAGCACACCTCGCGCTCCTCGGCCGCGCCGCCCCAGCCGCCGAAGCCGGAGACCGAGGCGCCCATCACCGGGAGCGACAGCCGGAGTCCGAGGAACGTGCAGCTGGTGTCGGGCGTGAGGTGCTCCCCGACGACCCGGGTCTTGAGTCGGATGCGCGCCAGGGCCTCGACGTTCGCGACGAAGGAGCGTCCCGCGCCCGCGCCGCCGAAGCCGATCGGTCCGCCGTAGGCCTCGCGCTGGCAGACCCGTCCGGGCTCGCCGTCGCAGGCGGGATAGACGGCGCAGACCCCTGCCAGACGGGCCCGGGCGCGGTCGCGCACCTCCTCGAGGGTCTTCGGGGGCGCCGACGCGTCGATCGGCGGTGCGGGCGGCGCCGGCAGTGTGGCCGCCGCGGGGACGAAGGCCGATCGCGGTGCCTTGCAGACGGGACAGGATTCCGGCGGCTCGTCCGCCTCGACCTCGTAGCCGCAGACCTTGCAGACCCACTTCGTCATCCGAGCCTCCCGGGCGGCGAGCCCTCCGAACCACCGGAATAGGCCCTGCCGGGCGGCGTGGTGTCAAGCGTCCTCGTCGCGGGAATCTGCGGACCGGTCGCAGACGACCGGCGGTCCCGTGATTAGGGTGTTTCGACGAACCGGCCCTGCGCCGGCGGCGAGAGCGGCCGGCGAAGGTGGCGAGGAGGGACACCACCATGGACGTCGAGGCGAGCAAGAACATCGGTCTGCGCGGCATCATCGTGGCGGACACCAAGGTCAGTCTGGTGGACGGCGAGCGCGGCCGGCTGGTCTACCGCGGACTGCCCATCGAGAGCCTGGCCGAGCGCGCCGGCTACGAGGAGGTGACGTTCCTGCTGCTGATGGGGCGCCTGCCGGCGAAGGCGGAGCTGGAGGCCACCGCGGCGGCACTGCGGGAGGCCCGGTCCCTCCCGGCCCCGGCGGAGGCGTACCTCCGCGCCCGGCCGTCCCGGGCACGGCCGATGGACGTGCTGCAGGGGGCGGTCACGGTGCTGGCGGACGAGGACCCGAACGTGGAGTCGTCGAAGCGCGAGCACCTGGTCCAGTCGTCGCTGGCGATCGTCGCCCGGAGCGCCACGGCGGCCAGCGCCTGGCTGCGGCTGCGCCAGGGCCTCGAGCCGGTGCGGCCGTCGGACGGGGACTCGCACGCCGCCGGGTTCCTGCGCGGGCTGTGGGGTCGCGAGCCCACGGACGACGAGGCGCGGCTGATGGACACGCTGCTCGTGTTGCACGCGGAGCACGCGTTCAACGCGTCGACGTTCGCCGCCCGGGGTGTGGCTTCGACGCGGGCCCACATCTACGCCGCCGTGTCCGCCGCGTTCGGCGCGCTCAGCGGTGAGCTGCACGGCGGCGCGAACGCGCGGGTGATGCGCATGCTGCTCGAGATCGGCGACGAGTCCGAGGTGGAGCGCTGGGTCGACGCCCGGCTGGCGGCGGGGCAGCGCGTGATGGGACTGGGGCACGCCGTGTACCGGACGACGGACCCCCGCGCGGCGATTCTGCGCGGACTGGCCGAGCGGGTGCTGGCCGGCCGGCCGGAGGAGCGCTGGTTCCGGCTGGCGCTGAGGGTCGAGGAGGTCGCGCGGCGTGAGCTGCGGTCCCGCAAGGAGCTGGACCTGCATCCGAACGTCGACTTCTACTCCTCACCGGTCCTGTACGCCCTCGGGATTCCGATCGACATGTTCCCGGTGTTCTTCGGCGTGGCGCGGACCGCGGGCTGGTGCGCGCACGTGATCGAGGAGGTCCTGGCGGAGGCCCAGCCCAAGCCCGCGCTGTACCGGCCCGAGTCGTACTACGTGGGCCGGGATTGCGGTCCCCAGGGCTGCCGCTACACGCCGCTCGAGAACCGCGGCGCCGGTTGTCCGGCGGGTCACGAGTTCAAGGGGTGCGACGAGGCGCTGGCGGCGGCGGACTGGGACGCCGGCTAGCCCAGGAACCCGCGCAGCACGGTCGGCAGGATGCCGCCGTTCCGGTAGTACGCGACCTCGACCTCGGTCTCCAGCCGGCACACGGCGTCGAACTCGACCCGTCCGCCGTCGGTCCGCGCCGCCTCGACGCGGAGCGTCTGGCGCGGCCGCACGTCGTCGCCGATGGGAATCCGGTACGTCTCCGTACCGTCCAATCCCAGCGCCGCGGCATCGCGTCCCGCGGGGAGTTCCAGCGGCAGGACGCCCATCCCCACGAGGTTGCTGCGGTGGATCCGTTCGAAGGACCGGGCCAGCACCGCGCGGACGCCGAGCAGGAGGGCGCCCTTCGCCGCCCAGTCGCGGCTCGAGCCCATCCCGTAGTCCCGGCCCGCCAGCACCAGGGTCGGCGTTTCGGCCGCCCGGTAGCGCTCCGCCGCCTCGTGGATCGACACCAGCTCCCCCGTGGGGAGGTGGGTGGTCCAGCCCCCTTCCTTGCCGCCGGCGAGCAGGTTGCGCAGTCGGATGTTGGCGAACGTGCCGCGCGTCATGATCCGGTCGTTGCCGCGGCGACTGCCGTAGGAGTTGAAGTCGGCCGGCGCCACGCCGTGCTGCTGGAGGTAGCGGCCGGCCGGGCCGTCGGGAGGGATGGCGCCGGCGGGGCTGATGTGGTCGGTCGTCACGCTGTCGCCGACCAGCACCAGCACGCGCGCGCCCTCGATGGGGCGCACGGGTGCGGGGACGCGAGTCAGGCCGGCGAAGAACGGCGGGTCCTGGATGTAGGTGCTCTCCGGGTTCCAGGCGTACCGTTCGCCGCCGCGGCCCTGGATGCGGCGCCACGCCGCGTCGCCCTCGTCGATGCCTCGGTACGCGGCGTCGAAGCCCGCGGGCTCGTGCGCCAGCGGCAGCAGGGCGTCGATCTCCTCCCGGGAGGGCCAGAGCTCGCGCAGGAACACCGGGCGGCCGTCGGGGCCGTTCCCGAGCGGCTCGGCCTCGAAGTCGAAGTCGATCCGTCCGGCGAGGGCGCAGGCGACGACCTGCAGGGGCGAGGCGAGGTAGGAGGCGCGCGCGTGCGGGTTGATCCGGCCGTCGAAGTTGCGGTTTCCCGAGAGCACGGCGGTCACGACCAGTCCGTCCCGGTCCGCGGCGCGCGCCAGCGGTTCCGGCATCGGGCCGCTGTTGCCGATGCAGGTCGTGCAGCCGTAGCCGACGGTGTGGAAGCCGAGGCGTTCGAGGTCCCGCGCCAGGCCGGACTGCTCGAGGTACCGTGTGACGACCTTGGAGCCGGGGGCGAGACTGGTCTTGACCCACGGCCGGACGGCCAGGCCGGCGGCGACCGCCTTGCGCGCCAGCAGTCCGGCGCCCAGCATCACCGACGGGTTGCTGGTGTTGGTGCAGCTCGTGATGGCGGCGAGGCCGACCACGCCGTGACCCACCTCCGGGCGCCTGCCGTCGGGCAGCTCGAGCGCCACGCGCCGGGTCGCCTCGTCGTCGGAGAAGCCGAAGCCGCGTCGCTCGGCGGGCGCCCGCAGGACGGTGCGCCAGTGCGACGGGAGCTCGCGCAACGGCACGCGGTCCTGGGGCCGTCGCGGTCCGGCGAGGCTCGGCTCGACCTGTCCGAGGTCGAAGTCGAGCCGTTCGCGGAAGTCCGGCTCGGGCGCCGCCGCGGTGCGGAACAGGCCCTGCTCCTTCGCGTAGCGCTCGACCAGGTCGAGCCGCTCGGCGGGGCGGGCGGTGGCGCGGAGGTAGTCGAGGGTGCGGTCGTCGATCGGGAAGTAGCCCATCGTCGCCCCGTACTCGGGCGCCATGTTCGAGACGGTCGCGCGGTCCGGGACGGACAGGCCGTCGAGTCCCGGTCCGCAGAACTCGACGAAGGCGCCGACGACGCCGTGGGACCGGAGCCGCGCGGCGAGCGCCAGCACGAGGTCGGTGGCGGTGACGCCGACGCCGAGCCGTCCGGTGAGCCGGACGCCGATCACGGGCGGCGCGACCATGTACAGCGGCTGGCCGAGCAGGCAGGCCTCGGCCTCGATCCCGCCCACGCCCCAGCCGACGACGCCGGCGCCGTTGACCATCGGGGTGTGCGAGTCGGTGCCGACGCACGAGTCGGGGAACGCGAGTCGCGCGCCGTCGAGCTCGCGGGTGGCCACCACCGTCGCGAGCGACTCGAGGTTCACCTGGTGGCAGATCCC
This sequence comes from uncultured Myxococcales bacterium, assembly GCA_964568275.1. GTDB lineage: Bacteria > Myxococcota_A > Polyangia > DRWM01 > JAAZOP01 > JAAZOP01. The sequence continues at coordinate 12,164 of CAZMRP010000031.1, read as the reverse complement.
GTTGGCCGGCGGAACGACGCGGAAGTCGCGGAACGCCTGCTGGGCCCAGCGCAGGAACTCGTAGCGCTCGTGGTTGCGCTCGAGCTCCAGCGCGGCGTTGCGCACCAGGGCGTCGGGGGAGCCCCAGACGTCGACCTGGACGCTGTGGTCGATCACGAGGTCCACGGGGATCCGCGGCTGGATCCGGTCGGGGTCGCCGCCGAGGCGTTGCATCGCGTCGCGCATCGCGGCGAGGTCGACGAGGCACGGGACGCCCGTGAAGTCCTGCATCAGCACGCGGGCGGGGAGGAACGGGACCTCGAGCTCGGGCGGCCGCCGCGGGTCGTACTGCGCCAGCGCCAGCACGTGGTCCCGGGTCACCTCGCGGCCGTTCTCGCCGCGCAGGGCCGCCTCGACCAGCACCCGGATCGAGTACGGCAGGCGGAAGACGTCGGCGACGCCGGTGTCGGCGAGCCGGGCGAGCCGGAAGTAGCCCAGCGTCCCGCCGCGGGTCTCCAGCGTGGAGCGCGTGCCGAAGGAATCGGTCGGTGCGTGGTCCATGCCTCACCCCTCCGTCGCCGCGACCGTCGCCTCGCGGGGGCCCCAGTCTGTCAGAACTGCGCTTCTTCCGTCGAGCCCTTGAGCGCGGTGGTGCTGGCCTCCCCGCCGGTGACGACGAGCTGGACCTCGTCGAAGTAGCCGGCGCCGACGAACCCCTGGTGCTTCACCGCCTCGTACCCGGCGGACTGCTCGAGCTGCAGCTCCCGCTGCTGGAGCTCGGAGTAGGCCGCCATGCCCCGCTCGCGGTAGCCGGCGGCCAGCTCGAACATCGACGCGTTCAGGGCGTGGAAGCCGGCCAGGGTGACGAACTGGAACCGGTAGCCCAGCTCGCCCAGCCGCTCCTGGAACGTGCGGAGCTGGGCCTCGTCGAGGTGCTTGCGCCAGTTGAACGACGGCGAGCAGTTGTAGGCCAGCAGCTTGCCGGGGAACCGCTCGTGGACGCCCTGGGCGAACTCGCGGGCCTGGCCCAGGTCGGGGGTGGACGTCTCGCACCAGATGACGTCCGCGAACGGCGCGTAGGCCCGGGCGCGCGCCACGGCCAGCTCGAGCCCGCCGCGGATCTCGAAGAAGCCCTCGACCGTGCGTCGTCCGGTGACGAACGGCTGGTCGCGCGGGTCGACGTCGCTGGTCAGCAGCTGCGCGCCGTCGGCGTCGGTGCGGCCGACCAGGACGGTGGGGACGTCGAGGACGTCGGCGGCGAGGCGCGCGGCGGCGAGCTTGGTGACGAACTCCTGGGCGGGGACGAGGACCTTGCCGCCCATGTGGCCGCACTTCTTGAACGCGGACACCTGGTCCTCGAAGTGCACGCCCGCCGCGCCGGCCTCGATCATCGCCTTCATCAGCTCGAAGGCGTTCAGGTTGCCGCCGAAACCGGCCTCGGCGTCGGCCACGATCGGGGCGTACCAGAAGACGTCGTCGCGGCCCTCGAGGTGCGCGATCTGGTCGGCCCGCCGGAGCGCGTTGTTGATGCGCCGGACGACGGCCGGCACGCTGTCCGCCGGATAGAGGCTCTGGTCGGGGTAGGTCTGCTGGGCGAGGTTGTTGTCGCCGGCGACCTGCCACCCGCTGAGGTAGATCGCCTCCAGGCCCGCGCGGACCTGCTGGACCGCCTGGTTGCCGGTCAACGCGCCCAAGGCCCGGACGAAGGGCCGTTCGCGCAGCAGCCGCCACAGCCGCTCCGCTCCGGCCCGCGCCAGCGTGTGTTCGATGGGCAGCGTGCCCGCGAGCCGGAGCACCTGTTCCGGCGCGTACGGTCGCGTCACGCCCTGCCAGCGGGGCGCCTCCTTCCACGCCCGTGCCAACTCCCGTGCCCGGTCCTGCTGCTGCATCTCTGCTCCCTCCTTCGCAGGGCCGTGCCGGCCCGGCTTGCTAGTCCAGCTCGTCGTACGCGGCGGTCGTCAGGAACTCGGCGAACCGCTCGTCGCCCAGCAGCCGCTCCAGGAGTCGCCGCGCGGTGTCCCAGCGTCCGCCCGTCCAGGCTTCGGCGCCGAGCTGTTCGCGGAGCCTCGCCTGTTCCTCGTCGGCCAGCCGCCCGACGAGCTCCTGCGTCACCTTGCGGCCGTCCGTCAGCACCCCTTCCGGGCGGCGGATCCACTGCCAGAGCTGGGAGCGCGCGATCTCCGCCGTGGCGGTGTCCTCCATCAGGTCGAAGATGGCGACGGCGCCCCAGCCCCGCAGCCAGGACTCGAGGTACTGCAGCGCCACGCTGAGGTTGTTGCGCACGCCCGGCTCGGTGATCGTGCCTCCCGGGACGGTGAAGTCGAGCAGCTCGGCGGGGCCGACGCGCACGTCCTCGCGGAGCCGGTGCCGCTGGTGCGGCCGGTCGCCGAGCACCCGATCGAAGGCGGCGGCGGCGACGGGGACGAGGTCCGGGTGGGCGACCCAGGTTCCGTCGAAGCCGTCGCCCGCCTCGCGCTCCTTGTCCTCGCGGACCTTCGCCAGCGCCCGTTCGTTGACCGCCGGATCGCGGCGGCTCGGGATGAAGGCCGCCATGCCGCCCAGCGCGTGCGCGCCGCGCCGGTGGCAGACCTGGACCAGCCGGTCGGTGTAGGCCCGCATGAACGGGACCGTCATCGTCACCTGGCCGCGGTCCGGGAGGACGAACCCCGGCCGACGGTGGAACTTCTTGACGATGCTGAAGATGTAGTCCCAGCGGCCGGCGTTGAGCGCGACGACGTGGTCGCGCAGCTCGAACAGGATCTCCTCCATCTCCAGCGCCGCCAGGATCGTCTCGATCAGCACCGTGGCCTTGATCGTCCCGCGCGGGAGCCCCAACTCGTCCTGCGCGAAGAGAAACACGTCGTTCCACAGCCGCGCCTCGCGGGCGTGCTCCAGCTTGGGCAGGTAGAAGTAGGGTCCCGAGCCGCGGTCGAGCAGCCGGCGGGCCTGGTGGAAGAAATGGAGGCCGAAGTCGAACAGCGAGGCGGAGATCGGCCGGTCGCCGAGTCGCACGTGCTTCTCGTCCAGATGCCAGCCCCGCGGCCGCACGACCAGCGTCGCCGTCCGGTCGGCCAGCCGGTAGGTCCGCCCGTCGGGCGAGGTCCAGGCGATCGTCCGGTCGACCGCGTCGCGGAGGTTGAGGTGTCCCTGGACCAGGTTGGACCAGGTCGGCGACGTGGCGTCCTCGAAGTCCGCCATGAAGACCCGCGCTCCGCTGTTGAGCGCGTTGATCATCAGCTTGCGGTCCACGGGGCCGGTGATCTCGACGCGCCGGTCCTCCAGGTCCTTCGGCGGCTCGGCCACGCGCCAGTCGCCCGCGCGGACGTCCTCCGTCTCGGGCGGGTGGGTCGGCAGCTCCCCCGCATCGAGCCGCTTCTGGAGCTCCTGCCGTTGCCGGAGCAGCTCGCGCCGGCGCGGCCCGAAGGTCCGTTCGAGGGCCCCGACGAACGCCAGCGCCTCGGACGTCAACACCGCTTCCGCGCCCGGAATCACGGGGGCGCGGACCTCCAGGTCCTTCGACTCGTCGATCGCGGTTGGCATGGCCGACCCCCTCGCGCTCCGGCCGACTCGCTCGCGCCCCGCGGCACGACCGGCAAGTCGGTCCACCTTAGGTAGGCAGCCGATCCGAATTGTCAACTCGCGGCGCCTGCCCGGTAGCGCGGACGGCGAGCGGGCCGTGCCGCCGCTCCGCCCCCATGCTAGGCTCGATGGGTCGGGAAAGGAGCGCTCGATGCTGCCGGATCGGATCACCCTTCTCCTGGTCGCACTCGTGGCCGTCCTGCCGGCCTGCGGCAGCGTCGTCGAGGTCGATGACGCCGTCGACGGTGATGTGGCGGAGATCGGGTCCGACGCGGACGCGGATGCGGACGGGGACGCGGATGCGGACGCCGACGCGCCGCCCGACGTTCCGGTCGATGTTCCCACCGACGGCCCGACGGAGACGACCGAGGGCGGGTCGGGGTGCGGGCTCGCCCTCGGCATCGATTGCCCGGAAGAAGAGGTCTGCGACCTTCGTTCGTGCGACGAAGGCAGCGAGGGCACCTGCGTCCCCCGCCCGGTCAGTTGCCCGATCCTGGAGGACCCGGTCTGCGGTTGCGACGGCACGACCTACACGAACGACTGCGAGCGGCTGCGGGCCGGCGCCGCGCTGGACTACCCGGGGGCGTGCAGCACCGGTTCGCCGTGTGGCGGGCCCGCGGATCCGCCTTGCGATTCGAGGGAAGTCTGCGACGTTCACAGCTGTGAGGCCGGCGCCTCGGGCGCGTGCGTCCCGCAGGCCGGGCCCTGCACCGCAATCTACGCGCCGGTCTGCGGTTGCGACGGCACGACCTACACGAACGACTGCGAGCGGCTCGTCGCCGGCGCGGCTCTCGACCACCCGGGGCCGTGCGCCGTCGAGCCGGTATGCGCTCCCGAGTGCGTCCGGACGACCGATGGGGACTGGGCGTGGCGCGACCGGTGTTCCGAGGTCTCGATCTGCATCGTATCCGTCGATTGCACCGCGTGCGAAGTGGAATGTCGGGGCGAGGGGACGGCCGACGAAGGGTGGTACGCGACGACGTGTCCGGCGGCAGGGTCCAGCGGTTGCGGCGCGGGGGGTTTGGTCGCGGCGGGCGAGTGCTCGTCGTGAGTCGGCAGCTTCGGGACCGCGAGCGGATGGGGTGCGGGCGGCGGGACGGGGGAGCGGCTAGGGGCGGAACCAGCGGCCGTTGATCGCGTCGAGGGTCCCGTCGGTCTTCATCGACTCGAGGGCCGCGTTGAACGGGGCGACGAGGTCGCTGTTCGGCGGGAAGGCGAACGCCAGCGGCTCGTCCGAGGCGAGTTGCGGGCCGATCTTGATCCGGCCGCCGCCGGTGGTCACCAGGCGCAGCGCGGTGACGTTGTCGACCACCACGGCCGCGACCTCGCCGGCCAGCAGCGCGGCGACGGCCGCGTCGAAGTCCGGGTAGGTCTTGACCCGCTCCGCGGCGAAGGCGGCCAGCGCCGCCGTCTCGTTGGTCGTCCCCGTCTGCGTGCCCACCAGGTTCTCGGGGTTCTCCGCGAACTCCGACACCTCGTCCACCGTGGCGCCGAACGGCACGAGCAGCACCTGGCCGACGGTGATGTAGGGCACCGAGAAGTCGACCTGGGCGTCGCGCTCCTCGGTGACGGAGATGCCGTTGGCCGCCAGGTCGTAGGCGCCGGCCGCGAGCGCCTCGAAGATCCCTTCCCAGGGGGTCGTGGTGAACTGCGGGACGCAGTTGATGCGCCGGCACAGCTCGGCCAGCGCGTCGTAGTCCCAGCCGTAGGGCTCGCCGCTCGAGCCGCCGACCGCGTTGAACGGCGGGTAGTTGTTCTCCACGGCGACGGTGACCGTGCGGCCGGCGAGGTCCGGCAGGCCGGGGAGCGCGTGGGTGGTCGTGGTCGGGTCGTCCGGCGGCGGCGGCGGCGCTCCGGCGGGACAGCCCGCCAGGAACGCCAGGACGGCGACGGACGCGACGGAGATGACGACTCGCTTCATGTTCTTCCTCCTTCGACCGCCGGGCGCCGAACGCCCCCCGATCCTGCTGCGGGAACGGCCCGTGCGGCAGCCGGTTCCGGTCGGTTCGCCTCGGGCTATGCCACCCCGGGGTCGCGGAGTCAAATGCGCGGCCCGCGGGTCGGCGGCGGGTCAGGGCACCAGGTACAGTTCGGTCTGCGGACGGGAGAGCCACTTCGCGCCGTCGGGGTCCACGGCGACGATCTCCTCGATCGTCGCGATGCCGTGGCCGGCGACGGGCAGTCGGGGCTCGATCGTGTAGACCTGGCCGGCCTCCACCGGGAGGTCGGGCAGGGTGCCGTAGCGCTCCCAGCGCGGGCAGAGCAGGCCGGCGCCGTCGTGGGCCGACCGGCCGACCTGATGGCCGAGGGCGTGGGGGTATTCGGGGTAGCCCTGCGAGGTGATGTGCGTGCGGGCGATGGTATCGATCTCGACGCCTTTGACGCCGGGGCGGAGGGCGGCGGCGGCCTTGTGGACCGCCTCGACGATCGTGTCGAAGCCGCGCTGCACCGCCTCCGGCGCGCGGCGCTCGCCCGGCCGCAGGAAGTACCAGGTGCGTTGCAGGTCGGAGACGTAGCCGTCCTTGCGGACGCCGAAGTCGGTGTTGAGGATGTGCCCGGGCTCGATGCGGCGGTCGGTCGGGCCGGTGTGCGCGCCGGCGGACTCGGGGCCGGTGAACGCCGCCGGGCAGTGCTCGGGCTCCCAGGCCAGGCCGAGGTCCGGGTAGCGGGCCATCTCCTCGCGGATCATCCCGGCGACCTGCTGTTCGGTGAGGCCGGGGCGAAGGCGGGGGGTCAGGGCGTCGTAGATGTCGCAGGTGATGCGGCAGGCCTCGGCGATCCGCGCCCGCTCGCCGGGCGACTTGCGGCCGCGCAGCGCGGTGATGATGCGCTGGGACGACTCGAGGCGGGCGGCGTAGGGGGTTCCGTCCAGCGCCTGGGCGAGGAGCAGGTACATCCCGTGGGTCAGCCCGTCGGCCATCGTGTCGTCCAGGGAGTAGTTGACGGCGATGCGGCGGGGGTCGAGCCGCCGGATGGTGCGTTGGAGGTCCTCGGAGACGCCGCCGACGTAGCCGATGATCTCGGGGTAGTGGCCGTGGGTGCGCAGGTTGGCCTGGTCGAGGCTGCCGACGATGGCGATGCGGTCGCCCTGCGCGGTGAGCAGGAAGGCCGAGGGCCAGGTGACGTTGGAGCCGACGACGAGGTCGAAGCAGGGGTCGTGCAGGGTATGGCTCTCGCGGGCGAACAGCAGCCACAGGTCGATCTCCAGCTCGCGGAGGATCCCGGGGACCTGTTCCAGCTTCTCGGACACCATCGGGTCGCCGATCGTCATGGCTTGCTCCCTGCCGCTGCGCCGTCGAAGCGCAGCACGTTGTGGGCGAAGATCTCCATGCGGGCCAGGGTGCCCGGGGGATACGGCTGGCCGTCGTTCTCGAGGGCCAGCACGGGATAGCCGCGGCGGCGGGCCCAGGGGGCGTAGACCCCCTCGAGCAGCCGGCCGGGGAGGCAGGCGAAGGGGGCGATGATCGCCACGCCGGAGTAGCCGTCCTCCATCGCGGTGGCGGCCACGCCCGAGGAGACGGTGGCCTCGGTCTCCAGCGCCGGGTCGATGAAGTGCCGCTGGGCGTTCCGCATGATCACGTTCATGTCGTGCGGCGCCTCGGGCAGCAGGCCGGTGCCGGCGAGGTGCCGGCGGATCTGCCGTTCCACGCGGTGCTTGTACAGGTGCTCGACGTGGTACCAGGCCTTCTCCTTGAGCACGCCGGAGCGGCCGGCGCGCAGCAGCCCCTGGCGCTGCTGGGCCTGGTCGAGCAGCAGCTTGCGGGACCAGTCGGTGTAGTGCAGCCACTCGGCGATGTCGGTGACCTTGGGGAAGATGCCGTTGGCGATCAGGTGGTCGGAGATCTCGCGGATCGAGAAGTCGTCGCGGCGCACGTAGATCTCGCCGACGATCAGCACCTTGCGCACGTCCTCGAGGGTCCGGCGACGGGGGACGGCCCGCAGCGTGCGGGCGGCGCGGGCGAGGGCCCGGTCGAAGGCCTTGCCGCCGGTGCGGAGGCCCTCCAGCACGTCGCGCCAGACGTCCTCGAAGGTCCGGAGCGCGGTCGCGGGGTCGCGGGCCAGCAGGCGCAGGCCGAGCCGCACGTCGGTGAACACGTCGCCGAGCACCAGGGCGCGCCAGGCGTCGCGGCTGAAGCGCGGACCCATCTCGCGGTACGAGTTCTCGGAGCCGCCGACGAAGACCACGACGTTCTCCCAGCCGAACTGGTCGAACAGCTTCTCGTAGAACACGTAGTACTGGCCGGTGCGGCAGGGCCCGAGCGTGCTGGGGACGAAGACGACGAAGATCTCGCCGGGGCGGTTGGGCGGGTGCTTGCGGAAGAAGGCGAGGACGCTGCCCAGCACCAGCAGGGCGGGGATGCACTCCTTGCCGGAGGCGACGTCGCGCGCCAGCTGGGTGGTCTGCACGTCGGCGACCGGGAGGTGGACCGAGCGCATCCCCTGTTTGGTGGAGGCGACGTCGATGGCCGAGGCCGACAGGTCGCCCATCGACGGCCAGACCACCGTCACGCGCGGGTCGCGGATGTCGATCCGTTCGCCGCTCTGCCGGTCCACCAGGTCGACGTACTCGCGCTTCGGCACGATGTCGTAGCGTCGCGCGGAGTGCTGCGCGCGCGCCGGCGGGGCGGCCCGCCGGTAGCTCTCGACGATGTCGAGGAACGCCTCGATGCGGGTATCGATGCCGGCGTCGGCGGAGTGGGAATCGATCTCCAGCACCAGGTACGGCTTCTGGCCCATCATCCAGCGGACGTAGTGCAGCATGAACGAGTCGGGGGCGCAGGAGAAGTTGGAGATCCAGGTCAGGTACAGGTTGTCGATCTGCCGCACGCGCTGGACGGCCTTCATGTCCTGCTGGCCGTAGTACCAGTACATGTTGGGGAAGATCGTCTCGTCCGGCTCGTAGATCATGTCGAACGGGACGACGGTGACGCCGTGCGACCCGAACTTCCGCGGGATGCCCATGTTGGCGTCGCGGGTGAAGGCGTTGTAGGGGCGGCCGAGCAGCGCCACGTAGATCGTGTCCGGGTCGTGCTTGATCCGTTCGAGCAGCCGGCGGCCGCGGTCCTGCCAGTCCTCGACGAACTTGCGGTAGACCATCAGGGCGCGGTCATAGGCGGCGAGCCCGCGCTCGCGCGGGAACCCGAGCCGCTCGGCGACCTCGCCGAACGAGTCGCGGCTGGCCTCCCAGCCGTGCTTGAACGAGACGACGGGCCGCAGCACGCGCGCCTCGTCGACGCCGAAGGCCTGGCGGGCGAAGAACGGCAGCCCCTGGGTCAGCGGGCAGGTGCAGGCGTGGACCGGTCCCTGCTCGAGCGACGGCATGTCGCGGAAGTGCGGCAGGAACAGGAAGTCGACCTGGCGGTCGAGCACGTCCTGGATCGCGCCGTGGGCGATCTCGGCCGGGAAGCAGTAGTTGCTTTCCAGGCGCGCCAGACCCTCGCGGGAGATCGTCTCGGACAGCACGGTGCGCACGCCGAGGGAGTGGAAGAACCAGGAGTAGAACGGCCACAGCGAGTGGACGGAGAAGGCGCGGGGGACGCCCACGACCTTGCGGGTCTGCTGGACGAAGGCGGCCGGGTCCGCCGCGTAGTCCTCGAACAGCAGCCGGTGCCGCAACTGCACCAGGTCCTCGAGCTTGCCCTCGTCGATCTTCCGGCGCTTGCGGGCGTTGGTGTACTTCGAGCAGCGGCCGCCGAAGGGGTAGCGGTGGCCGGCCACCTCGAGGTTGCGGATCTCGCACAGGTTCTCGCAGGCCTTGCACTGGAAGCCGCCGCGGACCTCGAGCTGCTTGTCGAGGATCGTCTGCAGGTCGAACTCGCCGGCGGGGAGCAGCCCCTCGCGGTGCTTGTTGCGGGCCAGCAGCGCCACGCCGAAGCAGCCCATCAGCTCGGGATCGGGCGGCACGGTGATCGGCTTGCCGGTCATGCTGGCGAAGGCCAGCGGCACCGCCGGGTTCTTCGCCACGCCGCCCTGGAGCGCGATGTGGCCGCCGACCGCGCGGTTGCCCACGACGCGGTTGAGGTAGTTGGCGACAATCGAGAAGACCAGCCCGCCGACGATGTCCTCGCGGGCCGCGCCCTGCTGGATCGCCTTGCGGATGTCGGAGTTGATGAACGCCGAGCAGTGCTGGCCGAACTTGAGCGGTGCCCGGGCCTCGAGCGCCACGGGGCCGATCTCCTCGGCCCGCTCCAGGCACAGGTCGCCCCGCGCCGACTCCTCGAGGAACGACCCGGTGCCCGCCGAGCAGGCCTCGTTCATCGCGTAGTCGATCGGCACGCCGTTGTTGAGCGAGACGTACTTCGCGTCCTGGCCGCCGATCTCGAACAGCGTGTCGATCGCGGGGTCGAAGAACGTGGTGCCGACGGCGTGGGCGATGATTTCGTTGTAGACGCCGGCCGTCTCGAGGAACACGCCGAGCAGCTCGCGGGAGCTGCCGGTGGTGGCGGCGAGCTTGATCCGCGGACGCGCGCCGCCGAGCTGCGGCAGGACCCGGCGGATGCACTCCTTCAGCGCGCCCACCGGGTCGCCGTGCGTGCGGCCGTAGTGCTCCGCCGCGATCTCCAGCGTCTCCGCGTGGACCAGCGCGAGCTTGGTGGTCGTCGACCCGCCGTCGACGCCGAGGATGTACTCGGCCGCGGGGTCGAACCGCCCGCGCATCGACGGCATGTAGCGCACCTGGTGCGTCACCGCGCGCAGCGGCGGGTAGGTGCCGAAGGACAGGCCGGCCCCGGGGCGCACCAGCCCCGCCAGCGGCGGCAGGGGCGCGCCCCGCTCCTCGGCCAGCTGCGCCGCGCCGAAGGCCTCGAAGGCCGGCGCCTCCGCCGGGACCACGAACTCGATCTCCGGCCAGGCCGTCCGCAGGAACTCCACGATGAACCGGTTGCGCGTCACCCCGCCGGTCAACACCACCTGGCCGTCGCGGATGCGCGCCTTGGTCAGGAACTCCCCGACCTTGTCCGCCATCACCTTGGACAGCGAGAGCGCGATGTCCCCGCGGGTGCACTCGCCCTTGTTCAGCCGGTGCGTGCAGTCCGACTTCATGAACACCGAGCAGCGGGCGGAGATGCGGTGCACCTTGGCGCCCTCGGCCGCCGCGGCGTAGTCGTCGAGCGTGAGGTCCATCCGTCCGAGTTGCTGGCGGAAGAACTCGCCCGTACCGGACGCGCACTTGTTGCCGGCCAGCGTGCTGACGATGCGGCCCGCCTCATCGAGGCCGTAGACCACCAGGTCCTCGCCGCCCATCGAGACGACGGCCCGCGGGTGCAGTCCGAGCGCCCCGAGCGCGCGTTCGATGGCCACCGGGCCGATGATCTGCGGCAGCTCGATCCGCCGGCGTCCCTCGGTGCCCGTGGCCAGCGCCCGCAGTTCCGGCGCGCCGCCGGCCAGACCGAGCCGCTCGAGGATCTCTCCCAGCGCGCGTTCCACGTTGCCCTCGTGGGCCACGCATTCGAGGGTGGACGGCCGATCGTCACGCAGCAGACAGACCTTGACGTTGGTGGAGCCGACGTCGATGCCGATGTGTCCGTTACTCATCTGAATCCCGCGTCCGCGCCTCCCCTCCCGTCGTGGGGGAATTCCCCCGGTTCGGGAAGGCCGTTGTGGCCGCGTGATCTAGTCCTCCCCGGTCCGGATGGCAATCCCGTCCGGCACTTCCGCCGGGGCGGGGCGCGCGGGTGCGGGGCGTGCGGATGCGCACGGCCCGCGCGCTCAGACCTGCGTGCGGTCCTCGGCCCGGTGGCGGGCCAGCCAGTCGTCGATCTCCTGGAACATCCGGTTGGCGCGGCCGTCGGCCAGGTGTCGCACGAGGTCGTCGACGGTCCAGTCGGCGGCGTGGCGGCGGGGGCGGAAGGCGACGCAGCGGACGCAGGTGAAGGACAGCCAGCACAGGCGCGCCGAGCGGTCCAGGCATTCCTCGTAGCGTCGGCAGCCGACCCGCCGGTGCAGGTCGACCTCGTGCACGCGCAGCGTGCGGTGCAGACGCACGGGGTTGGGGCGACGCAGGGAGGGTTCGTCCACCGGTCAGTCCCCACCGGGGCCGGCGTCGCCGGCGGGCGGCGCGGCGGGCGACGGCGACGCTCCCGGAGGCGGATGGAACAGGTCGACGCGCCAGCAGCCGTCTTCGTGGACCAGCCGCTGGGCGCTCCACGGACCCGCCTGTCGGGCGCCGGCGTCGGCCGCGGGGCGCACATCGACCCACGCCTCGTCGCCGGCGACCGAGCGCAGGGTGAGCCACTCGGGGCGGGCCAGCACCGATCGTTCCGGCACCAGCAGCTCGGCGGGGGTGACGGTCTGTCCCAGGGTGCGGGAGGCCTCGGCGGCGCGACGCGTCAGCTCCTGGCGGGCCGCGGCGGAGAGCAGCGCGAGGGCGCGGGCGGTCTCGCCGCCCTCCAGCTGTTCGACGAAGGTCTGGGCGACGGCCACGGGGTCGCCGCAGGCGTCGCGGCGGGCGCGGCAGCCGCCGGCGGCGTGGGCGAGCAGCAGGGCCAGGGCGAGCGTGGCGGCGGTCGTGCGAAGGTTCATCGGTCGGCGGCCTTTCCGTCGGCGACGCGCAGCCCCATCCGGTCGCGGACCTCGCGCATCGTCTCGCGGGCGATGGCGCGGCAGCG
>CAZMRP010000030.1:0-17910 GCA_964568275.1 uncultured Myxococcales bacterium | reverse complement strand
CCTCGAGCGACTCGCGGATCGGCTCCGGCGCCGGAGTCGCCGCCGCGCGCACCATCGGTCGCGGCGCCTCGCCGCGGTCCACCGCTTCCAGGTACCGATGGACGGCGTCGGCCACCTTGCGCCCGGCCGCCACCGCCTCGACCACCCCCTTCGCGCCGGTCACGACGTCCCCCGCGGCGAACAGCCCCGGCACCGTCGTCATCCCGGTCGCGCCGTCCACCGCCAGGTAGCCCAGCGGGGTGCGGCCGAGGCCCGGCATGCCGCCGAGCAGCCGCAGGTCCGGCACCCGGTCGCCCGCCACCACCAGCAGCCGCGCCGGCAACTCCAGCGGCTCCGCCCCCGACGGCTCGACGGCCCGGTAGCCCCAGGCGTCGGGCTCCGCCTCGCGCAGCCGCTCGAAGGTCGCCCCCGACAGCGTGCGCCCCGCGGCGTGCACCGCCGTCGGCCGCACCAGGCACTCCAGGTGCACCCCCTCCTCGATCGCGTCCTCGATCGCCTCGGGGTCCGCCGGCAGCCGTTCGTAGGCCCGGTGGAACGCCACGGTCACCGGGTCGCACCCGAGCCGCAGGGCGATGCGCGCGCAGGCGAAGGCCGCGGTCGTCCCGCCGACCACCACCGCCGGTCCGGAGCGCGGCCGGGGACCCTCGATCGAGACCTTCCGCGCGAACTCCACGTGCTCGACCACGTCGTCGAGAAACCGTTCGCCCGGCAATCCCAGCTTGCGCCCGCGCCACGCCCCCACCGCCAGCACCACGGCGTCGTACTCCTGGCGCAGCGCCTCGAGGCTGACGTCGCGACCGACCCGCATGCCGACGTAGAACTCGACGCCGAGGGCCCGGATTGCGTCCAGGTCGACGCGCAGGGCGTCGCGGGACAGGACGAACGTCGGGACGGCGCAGGCGAGCATTCCGCCCACCCGCGGCTGCTCGTCGTAGACGGCGACGCGACGGCCGAACGCCGGGAGGTCGTGGGCGACGGCGAGCCCCGCCGGCCCGGAGCCGACGACGGCCACCGACCGCGCCTCGAGCCCCGGCGCGTGCCGCTCGACCTCGGCCCCGCGCAGCCGCAGCACCTGCTCCACGGCGAAGCGCTTGAGCGTCCGGATCTGGACCGCCTGGTCGACCCGCGCGCGCACGCAGGCCCGCTCGCAGGAGCGGTTGCAGACCGTGCCGCACACGGCGGGCAGCGGATTGGTGGCGCGGATCACCGCCAGCGCCGCCTCGGCCCGCCCCGCGGCCAGCTCGCCGGCGTAGACCGGCACGTCCTGGTGCAGCGGGCAAGCCGCACGGCACGGCCGGATCCCGTCGCGCGTCTCGACCAGGGGACCGGCGGCGTACACCTGCCCGCGCACCGTCGCCGGGTCGTGGCGGTACTCGGGGAACCGGACCGCCGGACAGAGGCCGACGCAGATCGAGCAGGTCGCGCAGCGCGCCTCGTCGTGCACCGGGCGATGGGTGCGGCCTTCCATGCCTAGCTCCGGCCTCCGGCGGCCAGCGGCCGCCCGAGCTCGAATCCGAGCGACAGGGCGCGCAGGTTGGCCTCGTGGAACCGCGGCCGCACCGTGCGCCGGATCGCCTCCTCCACCACCGCGCGCTCCACGACCCCGACGGCGCCGAGCACCACGCCGAGCAGCACGATGTTGGCGCCCTGCCGCGAGCCGAACTCGCGGACCGCGGTGCTGGTGGCGGGGACCGGATGAAACGCGAACGGCCCCTCCGGGGTCCGCTGCAGCGAGAAGTCGTCGGCGAACACCGTGCCGCCGGGCGCCAGCCCCGGGAGGTACTTGTCCAACGCCGCCTGGGACATCACCGCGAGCACGTCGGCGGTGGTCACGTGCGGGTAGTCGATGTGGGCGTCCGACAGCACGACGTCGGAGCGACAGGCCGTGCCGCGCGCGGCGGCGCCGTAGGAGTTGGAGCCGGCGGCGTGGAGCCCGGCCAGCGTGGCGGCCTCGCCGAGCAGCGAGCCGGCCATCACGATGCCCTGGCCGCCGAGGCCGCCGAACCGGATGCGGCTCAGCATGCGGCGCCTCCGGGGACGCGGCCGCCCGCCGTCAGTTCGTCCGGGGTCCACTCGCCGACGACGATCCTCCCGCGCAGCTCCGCCGCCGACTTGCCGGCGGCCTCCTCGCGGGAGATCGAGAGCGCGCGCGTCCGGTCGTACAGCGCGCCGACGTCCTCCAGCCGGTTGCGGCGGCCGAACTGCGTCGGGCACGGCGAGGCGACCTCGACGAACGAGAAGGCCGGGGTCTGGATCGCCCGCTTGATCGCGTCGGTCAGCGGCCGCGGCTGCGTCACCGGGTAGCGGGCGACGTAGCCGGCGCCGGCGCCGAGCACCAGGCGCACGAGGTCGAAGGGGGCGTAGGGATTGCCGCCGGGGGTGGTGGCCGAGGCGGCGCCCCGGGGCGTGGTGGGCCCGGCCTGGCCGCCGGTCATGCCGTAGATCTCGTTGTTGGCGCAGATCACGGTCAGGTCCAGGCCGCGGCGGGCGGCGTGGATCAGGTGGTTGCCGCCGATCGACACCAGGTCGCCGTCGCCGCTGACCACGATCACGCGCAGCTTCGGGTTGGCCAGCTTGGCGCCGGTGGCGTAGGCCACGGCGCGACCGTGCAGCGTGTGCAGCGTGTCGGCCAGGATGTGCGGGCTGGGGATCCAGGCGGCGCAGCCGATGCCCGAGACGAACAACAGCTCGCGCCGCTCGAGCCGCAGCTCGTCGACCGCGCGGATCACCGCGTGCAGCAGGATCCCGTGGCCGCACCCGGGACAGAAGGTCGTGGCCTTGAGGCCGGGACGGAGGTACTGCTCGAGCGAACGCGGCATGGCGGTCAGACCATCCTCTCCAGCTCCGCGACCATCGTCTCGACCGCGATCACCTCGCCGTTGGTCTGGCCGTAGCTGCGGAGCTCGCCGCGGAACTGCTTGCGCACCTCGCCCGCCACCTGCCCGTGGTTCATCTCGGGGACGAACACCGCGCGCACGCGACCGTCCAGCGCCGCCAGCTCCCGCTCGGGGAACGGCCACAGCGTGCGCAGCCGCAGCAGGCCGACCCGCTTGCCCTTCCGCCGCAGCTCGCGCACGGCGGCGAGCGCCCCGCGCGCGGTGAACCCGTAGGCCACCACCGCCACCTCGGCGTCGTCCAGCAGGTGCCGCTCGACGTCGACCAGCTCGTCGCGCCGGTCGAGCACCTTGTGCCGCAGCCGCTCGACCAGCCGCGCGTGCGCCTCGGGCTCCTCCACGCGGCGGTAGCCGCGGTCGTCGTGGGTCGAGCCGGTGACGAGCAGGCTGGCGCCGTCGCCGAAGCTGGGCATCGGCGGCACGCCGCCCGCCTCGCAGCAGCCGAACGGGGTGCCGCCCGCGTCGCGCACGCGCTGCTCCGTCTCGAAGCGGTCGTGGAACTCCGCCGTCTCGTGCAGATGCCCCACCGCCTCGTCCGCCAGCAGGAACACCGGCAGCCGCAGCCGCTCGGCGAGGTTGAAGGCGCGGATCGTGAGGTCGTACATCTCCTGCACGGACCACGGGGAGAGCGCGACGATCTCCACGTCGCCGTGCATCCCCCACTTGGACTGCATCACGTCGCCGCTGCCGACGCGGGTCGCCTGGCCGGTGCAGGGCCCGGCGCGCTGGACGTTGACGATCACGCAGGGGGTCTCGGTGAACACCGCGTAGCCGAGCCCCTCCATCATCAGCGAGAAGCCCGGGCCGCTGGTCGCCGTCATCGCCTTGGCGCCGGCCCAGGAGGCGCCGATCACGGCGGAGATCGACGCGATCTCGTCCTCCATCTGGATGAACGCGCCGCCGGCCTTGGCCAGCAGGTCGGCCATCCCCTCCATGATCTCGGACGACGGCGTGATCGGATAGCCGGCGTAGAACCGGCACCCCGCGGCCAGCGCACCGTGGGCCGCGGCCTCGTTGCCCGTCGCGTAGCGGCGCGCGCCGCCTCCCGGATGGTTCGTGTCGCCGGACGTCTGCGATACCCTCCGTCCCCGCCGCTAGCGCACCGTGGTCTTCTCGACGCAGTGGATCCCCAGCGCCGACAGCTCGTCCAGCACCGGATGGAAGATCGCCGGCTCCACCGGCACGCACACCCCGCGCCGCTCGATCCGCCCCTCGAGGATCAACCGCACCGCGATCGCCGCCGGCAACGACACCGTGCGCGCCATCGCCGAGTCGCCGCCGGGCACGCCGAAGTCGATCAACGTCGACGTGATGTCCTCGCGCCGGCCGCCGGGGTACTCCGCCAGAAACTCGTGCCGCAGCACGATCATGTCCCGCTCGCCCTTGCCGTACTGCATCTTGGCGTTCATCAGCGCCGTCAACACGTCGATGTTGCCGCCCTGGACCGCCGGCACCGGGTCCTGCGAGAAGAACCCGAGCCACTCGAACTTCAGCATCACTTCCGAGTCCGGCGGCAGGTCCAGCTTCTGCGCCAGCGCCATCCGGATGTCCGACCCGCCGGCGCTGCCGAGCAGCGAGCGGGTGAACTGCACCATGCTCAGGCCCGCCAGATCGCTGCGGGGCGTTTCGTCGAGCAGCCCGAGGTCCGCGACCTTCTTGAGGAACCGGCACCAGCCGACGTTGCGGAACGTCCCCCGCAGGATCGTCTTCGCGCTCTCGATGCCGTACACCGACAGGTACCCCAGCGAATCCCGGTTCGGGTACGCCTCGAAGGAGAAATCGTCGACCTTGACCTCCCAGTAGTTCTCGAACAGGCGCGGCCCGGGGATCTCCACCGTCTGGCCGTCCCGGCGGTAGCGCGCCGTATTGCGCCCCGCCATCAGCACCCCGCGCGGGCTCCACGAGAACTTGTAGCCCAGCGGGTTGGTGTTGGCCTCCGGCGCCGGCAGGCCGCCGCAGTACGAATGGAAGTGCACGATCGAGCCGCCCTCGCGCTGCACCTTGTGGATGATCCGCATCGCCGACATGTGGTCGATGCCCGGATCGAGCCCGATCTCGTTCAGGACCATGACCCCCGCAGCCTTCGCCTCGCCGTCGAGCGCCCGCATCGCGTCGCTGACGTACGACGTCGTCACCATGTGCTTGCGCCGCTCGATGCACGCCCGCGCCACCGCCGGATGGTGCGTGTACGGCAGCAGGCTCACCGCCAGGTCGTGCCGCGAGATCAGCGCCCCGAGCTGCGACGGGTCGGACATGTCGTAGGCCACCGCCTCGCCGTTCAACCGCCCCGCCACCAGCGCCTGCGCCTTCGACACCGTCCGCGTCGCCACCGTCACCTTGTAGCCCGGCTGGCGCAACAGGTAGTCGACGAGCGGCCGCGAGACCAGCCCGGCTCCCAGCACCAGCACCTTGCGCTCCGGCGGCGGCCGCTTCACCACCCCGGGTCCCGCCGGCGCCCCCAGCGGCGGCTTCGCCGCAGGCGACGGAGCCGGCGGCGCCGGAGCCGGCGGCGGCTTCCGCACCACCACCTTCGCCGGCTTCCGGACGACGATCGGCCGCTTCGCCGCGACCTTCTTCACCGGCTTCCTCGCCGCGACCTTCTTCACCGGCCGCTTCGCCGCGACCTTCCGGGCGGGCTTCTTGGCCACCTTCTTCGTCGTCTTCTTCACCGGCTTCTTCGCCTTCTTCGTCGCCATGGTGGTCGCCCTCCTGCTCACCAGAGCCCGGAAATGTACGCGTACCGCGGCGTCAACTCGCCCCGGTGCGCGATGACCGCGTCCTTCAGCTCGCGCGGCAGCTCGAGCGCCTCGAACGGCCGCGACCAATCCGCCTCGAGCAGCGCGGGGACGAACGGGCCCAGCGCCGCCGCGAACGACTCCGACGACTCGGCCGGCAGCTCGCACGGCAGGTTGTCCACCGCCAGCACCACCGGCCCGCGACCGCTCCACCCCTCGCGCGCGCGGTCCTCCTGCGGATCCCAGACGTAGACCGGCGCGTCGGGCGTGGTGACCTTGACGTTGCACTCGATCGAGCCGAGCACGTCGCAGGTGACGTCGCCGATCACGCGCAGCCGGGGCGTCTCGGGCCGCCCGTACAGCTCGCGCAGGAACGCCTTGGTCACCAGCCGCGGGTACTTCGCCTCCCAGTAGATGCAGTTGACCAGGACCGTCAGCGCCGGCACGTGCCGCTCGAAGGTCCCGCGATAGCGCTCCGGGTGCCGGTAGTACTCCTGCAGCTCGAACGTCCCGCCGGGCGCGCTCGGCTCGACGGTGTGCTCTTCCTTGAAGGTCACGCGGTAGATCACCCGCGGGTCGGCGGCGCCGGGCCGCAGCAGCCCGGGCAGCTCGTCCACCCCGACCTCGCGGGCGCCGAGCGCCTCGAGGATCTCGACAGCCCCGCCGGCCACGTGGCCGTAGCCCGCGACGCCGACGACGAACGGCACGAGCGCCGGGGGCAGGCCCTGGAGCCGGATCTTCTCGGCCACGGCCCCGAGCGCCCGCTTGGCCGCCGCCAGGTCGGGATACCGATGGGCGGGTTCGAGGGCCGAGAACGGGGTGTGCATCGACTCGGACTCGAGCCGTCGGCCGAGGGCCCACAGCGAGTCGATGGCGCCGGCCAGGCCGGCGTGACGGCCGAAGAACACGAGCCGCCGACCCTTGTCGTCGACGATCTTCTCGTAGTCGACCAGCGACGCGCCGCGGGCCAGCAGCGTCTTGAGCATCGGCATGTTGTACTTCTGGCCCTTGACCACGTGCGCGAAGAACACGTAGGCCGCACCCGACCGGAAGATCTCGGCCGGCATCTCCTTGACGCCGAGCACCACGTCGGCCGGCGCGAGGTCCTCGACAATCCGCCCGCCCGCCGCCGTCCACTGTTCATCCGGATAGACCCGCAGCGGGGACGACTGGACCAGCACCTCGTGGCCCCGACCCACCAAGTCCCGAACGATCTCGGGGGTGAGCGGCACGCGCCGCTCCCAACGGTTCTTGTCTTCCCGCCGAATGCCCAGGGTGAGCTTGACCATTTCGCTCTCCACGGCCGTTCGGGACGCCCCCCCGGGGCAACCGTAGCCCCACGGCCCGGGCGTCGATGCCGCCCCGGCCCACATCGGAGGGACGGCGGCTCCCTGGTAGCAGGATGTAAGTGCCCGGTCAAGGGGCGGAAAGCGGTCGCGGAAAGCGGTCCGGCGACCCCTCGTCCCGGCTTGCTTTCGATCCGCACTTGACTATGCTCGACCCAACCCCGGACCGGGGGGGTCAAGCGGGAGCGCGCCGGGGCCTGGTGAAGGAGCGGATCCATGACGGAACACTTCGACGTCGAGGCTTTGCGCGGGAAGCACAAGGTGCTGGCCCGCTTCCCCTACCAGCCGGCCCAGGCCGAGCGCGGCTACACGGGGAAGTGCCTGCGGGTGGACGTGGGGAAGGCCGAGATCTCCGAGATCCCGGTGACGCAGGAGATGAAGGACAAGTTCGTCGGCGGCAAGGGGTTCGACCTGCGGCTGATGTGGGACGAGGTGACGCCGCAGACCCGCTGGGACTCCCCGGAGAACGCGATCTGCATCTCCTCCGGACCGCTCGGCGGCACCACCACCTTCTCCGGCTCCGGCAAGTCGCTGGTCACCAGCATCTCGCCGCTGACCGGCATCCCGATCGACTCCAACGTCGGAGGCTACTTCGGCCCGCTGCTGAAGTTCTCGGGCTTCGACGCGCTGGTCGTCGTCGGCATCGCCCGCGAGGAAGTGATCGTCGTCATCGACGCCGCCGTCCCCGAGGTCCGGATCGAGACCGCGCCGGCGGAGGCGGTCGACAGCCACGTCGTCGCCGAACAGCTCACCCGGATGTTCGGCACGACCCCCAACGACTTCGAGAACGTCTCGGTGGTCTCCTCGGGCAGCGGCGCCGAGCACGCCCGGATGGGCTGCCTCAACTTCTCGTGGTGGGACTGGCGGCGCGGCTCCGTGCGCTTCAAGCAGGCCGGCCGCGGCGGCATCGGCACCGTCCTGCGCCACAAGCAGATCAAGGCGCTCGTCGTCCACGCCCGCCCCTGGAAGAACAGGTGGACCATCACCCTCGACCCCGGTCCGCTCGCCGGAGGCACGCAGCCATGAACCGCGCCAAGGTCGACAAGATCCTCGCCAAGTGGCACCGCGACCCGAGCTACGCCATCGAGATCCTCCAGGACCTGCAGGAGGAGCACCGCCACCTGCCGCAGGACGTCCTGCGTTACGCGGCGGACGAGCTGTGCGTGCCCGTCGGCCGCCTGCACCACATCGCCACCTTCTTCAAGGCCTTCTCGCTGACGCCGCGCGGCAAGCACGTGGTCGAGGTCTGCATGGGCACCGCCTGCCACGTCAAGGGCGCCCCGCGCATCCTCGACGCCTTCGCGCGCGAGCTGGGCGTCCCCGAGGGCGGCACGACCAAGGACCTGCAGTTCACGCTCGAGCCGGTCCGCTGCCTGGGCTGCTGCGCCATCGCCCCGGTGGTCAAGGTCGGCAAGGAGCTGCACGGCGAGCTGCAGGCCTCCAAGGCCAAGACCGTCGTCAAGAAGTACGCGGAGGGGTGAACCGATGACGCGCATCGACCTCACGAATCTCGAGGAGGTGGGCCGCAAGCACCGCGAGAAGCTCGCGGGCTACCAGGGCCTGCTGCTGGTCTGCACCGGCACCGGCTGCGTCTCCGCCGGCGCCTTCGCGGTCCGCGACGAGCTGAAGTCGCTGCTCAAGCAGCACAAGCTGCAGAAGAAGTGGCTCGTCGTCGGCACCGGCTGCAACGGCTTCTGCGCCATGGGCCCGATTCTCGTGGTCCAGCCGGAAGGCGTGTTCTACCAGAAGCTCGACGCCAAGGGCCTGGCCAAGGTCGTCGAAGAGCACCTGGTCGGCGGCAAGCCGGTCCGGTCGCTGCTGCACAAGGACGCGGCGTCGGGCGAGGTCGTGCCCAAGATGGCCGACATCCCGTTCTTCGCCAAGCAGCAGCTGATCGCCCTGCGCAACAAGGGCCTCGTCGACCCCGAGGACCTCGCCTCCGCCGTCTCCTTCGGCACCTACGGCGCCCTCCGCAAGGCGCTCGACGGCATGACGCCGGCCGAGGTGCTGGCCGAGGTCAAACGCTCGGGGCTCCGCGGCCGCGGCGGCGCCGGCTTCCCCACCGGGCTGAAGTGGGAGTCGTGCGTCGAGGCGGTCGGCCGCACCGGCAAGCCGCCGGTGCTGGTCTGCAACGCCGACGAGGGCGACCCCGGCGCCTTCATGGACCGCTCGATCATCGAGACCGACCCCCACGCCGTCCTCGAGGGAATGTGCCTGGGCGCCTACGCCGTCGGCGCGAAGGAAGGCTTCGTCTACATCCGCAAGGAATACCCGCTGGCGCTCGAGCGGCTCCAGAAGGCGATGGCCGACGCCCGCGCCCACGGCCTGCTCGGCGAGAAGATCCTCGGCACCGACTTCGCCTTCGACATCCAGGTCCACCGCGGCGCCGGGGCGTTCGTCTGCGGCGAGTCGACGGCGCTGATGGCCTCGATGGAGGGCCGGGTCGGCGAGCCGCGGGCCAAGTACGTGCACAACGTCGAGTCCGGCTACCAGGGCCGCCCGACGGTGCTGAACAACGTCGAGACCTGGGCCAACGTCCCGGTGATCGTCGACAAAGGCGGCGCCTGGTTCGGCGCCATCGGCTCGGGCGACGTCTCCACGAGCCCCTGGAACGGCTCGTCGGGCACCAAGGTGTTCTCGCTGGTCGGCAACATCGAGAACACCGGCCTGGTCGAGGTGCCGATGGGGATCAAGCTGCGCGAGATCATCTTCGACGTCGGCGGCGGCATCCCGAACGGTCGCAAGTTCAAGGCGGTCCAGACCGGCGGCCCCTCCGGCGGCTGCCTCCCCGCCGAGCTGCTCGACCTGCCCGTCGACTTCGACACCCTGACCAAGGCCGGCTCGATGATGGGCTCCGGCGGCATGATCGTGATGGACGACCGGACCTGCATGGTCGACGTCGCCAAGTACTTCATCGACTTCCTCAAGGACGAGTCGTGCGGCAAGTGCACCCCGTGCCGCGAGGGGCTGATCGCCGTCTCCGAGATCCTCGGCCGGTTCACCCGCGGCGAGGGCTCCGTCGAACTGCTCGACGAGCTGGAGCGGCTGTGCGAGGTGATGGCCGCCTCCAGCCTGTGCCAGCTCGGCGCCACCGCCCCCAACCCCGTGCGGTCCACGCTGCGCTACTTCCGCGACGAGTACCTCGCGCACATCGAGAAGCGCAAGTGCCCGGCCGGCGTCTGCAAGTCGCTGATCAAGTACAAGATCACCAAGGACTGCACCGGCTGCATGGTCTGCGCCCGCCAGTGCCCGCAGAAGTGCATCGCCGGCGAGAAGAAGAAGCTGCACGTGATCGACCAGAAACAGTGCATCAAGTGCGGCATCTGCCGCGACGTCTGCAAGTTCGACGCGGTGCGCGTGTCGTAGGAGGGCGATCATGAGCGCAACGACGACCACCACCGAGAAGCCCCGCACGATCAAGCTCGCGATCGACGACCGCGAGCTCGAGGTCCCCGAGGGCACCACGCTGCTCCAGGCGGCGCAGCAGGCCGGCGCGGCGATCCCCACGCTGTGCTGGCACCCCGCCGTCGAGGCCTACGGCTCGTGCCGGGTCTGCATCACCGAGATCGAGCTCCGCGGCAAGCGGCGCCTCGTCACCGCCTGCAACTACCCGGTCCGCGAGCCCCTCAAGGCCTTCACCCAGTCCCCCGAGACGAAGAAGCAGCGCCACGGCGTGCTGTCGCTGATGCTGGCCCGCTGGCCCAACGTCCCGCTGCTCCAGGAACTGGCCGCGAAGTACGGCGTCACCCCCCCGGCCTACAAGCACCCGCTCGCGAACGACGCCCCCGACGCCTGCATCCTCTGCGGCCTGTGCGTCCGCGCCTGCTCCGACATGGTCTGGGAAGACATCATCGCCTTCGCCGGCCGCGGCGCGAGCCGCCGGGTCGTGATGCCGTTCGGCGAGCAGTCCGAGCGCTGCACCGGGTGCGGGACCTGCGCCTACATCTGCCCGACCGGCGCGATCAAGGTCCACGACGAGGCCAACCGCCCGGTCGACCCCGCCCGCATCCGCAAGTACGGCTTCCGCCTCACCCGCGAGATGGCGATGCTCGACGACTCCCAGTGCCAGATGCGCCGCGTCGGCACCGCACACCTCGTCGAGATCATGGACGCCTACGACCTGCTGCCGACCCACAACTACAAGTTCGGCAAGTTCGCCGAGGTGGCGAAGATCTCCTCCCCGGTCTGGCGGGAACGGGTCCGGCAGAACGTCCCCGACGGCTGCTGGGCCGGCTGCCAGATGGCCTGCGCCAAGGCCGTCGACGACTTCGTCCCGCGCACCGGCCCGTACCAGGGCCAGCAGGTGCTGGTCGAGGGCCCCGAGTACGAGACCGCCGCCGGCTGCGGCTCCAACATCGGCGTCTCCGTCCCCGACGACATCCTCGAGATCAACTTCTACTGCGACACCTACGGCATCGACACGATCTCCTTCGGCACCGCCTGCGCCTTCGCCATGGAGTGCTTCGAGGCCGGGATCCTCGACACCAAGAAGACCGGCGGCCTGGACCTGCGCTTCGGCAACGGCACCGCGGCCCTCGAGCTGCTGCACCAGATGAGCCGCGGCGAAGGCTTCGGCGTCACCGTCGGCCAGGGCATCGCGGAGATGAAGCGCGTCTTCGCCGAGAAGTTCGGCGCCGACCCGAAGTTCATGAAGGACATCGGGATGGAGGTCAAGGGGCTCGAGTACTCCGAGTACGTGACCAAGGAGTCGCTGGCCCAGCAGGGCGGCTACGCCATGGCGCTCAAGGGGCCCCAGCACGACGAGGCGTGGCTGATCTTCATGGACATGGTCAACAAGGCGATCCCGACCTTCGAGATGAAGGCCGAGGCGCTGCACTACTTCCCGATGTGGCGCACCTGGTTCGGCCTGATGGGCCTGTGCAAGCTGCCCTGGAACGACGTCGAGCCCGAGGACAACGCCAAGTACCCCGAGGCCAACAAGGTCCCCGGCCACGTCGAGGGCTACGTCAACTTCTGGGCCGGCATGACCGGCAAGGAAGTGACGATCGACGACATCATCCGGATGTCGGAGCGCGTCTACAACTTCCAGCGCGTGTTCAACCTGCGGATGGGCAAGGGGACCCGCGAGTGGGACCGCGGACCGTACCGCGCGATGGGACCGGTGACCGTCGAGGAGTACGAGTCGCGCGCCGAGCGCTACGACAAGCAGCTCCAGGAGACCGTCGGCGTCGACCCGGCCGGGAAGTCGACCCCGGAGAAGATGGCGGCGCTGCGCAAGTACCGCGAGGAACAGTACGAGGGGCTGCTCGACGCCGTCTACAAGCGCCGCGGCTGGTCCAACAACGGCGTCCCGACCCTCGAGACCCTCCGCAGCCTCGGCATCGACTACCCGTGGGTCGTCGAGGTCGTCAAGCCGCACCTGGCGTAGGGACGCCGTGACGAGGTCCACCGCCCCGCGCCCGCCGCACCGAACCGCAGGCGCCCGGCAGGACCGAACCGCACGCTTCAGCGTGCGGCCGCCGGAAGGATGATCGCCCCATGCCCATCACCACGATCACCGTCAACGACGAACCGCACCCGTGGCGCGAGGGGCTGACGGTGGCCGACTTGCTGCGCGAGCGCAACTACGTCTTCCCGCTGCTGGTGGTGAGCGTCGACGGCGTGCACGTCCCGCGCGACGCCTACGCCCGCACCACCGTCCCCGCCGGCGCCGTCGTCGTCGCCACCCACCTCGTCAGCGGCGGATAGGTTACCGCGTCGCGATCAAGGCACGACCTGTCGGCCCAAGGCGGAGCGGCGAGCGCAGCGATCGCTGCAGAATCCGACACGCAAGGAAGGACGTGCCGGAGGGGTTCCTACTCGGCCCGCGACTTCTCCAGGTACAACGTCGCTGGGATGAACTTCTTCGGCTGCTTGCCGAAGGACAGTACCTCATGCTGCCGAAGCCGTGTGCCTAGCACGTTGACCAGATCGTGGCCTTTGGAGAGGAAGTACCGAATGAGTGCACGCTCCAACAGGTCCAAACACTTCTTCTCACGCTGACCGGGTTTCCAGATGAACCTACCGGCGATCACCACTCGCTTGCCGATCTTCGCGTTCTTCATGGACTGCATCAGCCGCAGGTTGTTCATCTGGCCCTTCACCCGAGATCGGATACGCTTCGCTTGGCCCACGTATAGCACCTCAAGACCGGATCCGAATCGACGGCCGAAGAGGTAGATTCCGGGCGCGTCTGGAAGCTCCGTCGGGTCCACGAGGTAGATCATGTTCTGCTTCCTGCCGTCACGCAGCCGGAGGGGCCGAGACCACTCGATGTGCAGCTTCATCCCACTCTACCCCGATCATCGTCGTCGCGCGCACTCCTGAGTCGCGTCCGCATCCAAGCCACGCGCGACCCAGAACCTCTGCTCGAACATCGCCGAGCTATCCGCAAGGTCCGTCTGGCGGACAGTAGCATGGTAGCGGGTTCCGGACGCAACAGGGCCGCCAGCAACAGAATCGGCCTACATCCCGACGGACTCGGTCCCGTCACCGTGGGGTCCTGGCGATGCACACCAGCGTGCACGGGGGAGCCACGGCGCGTCAAGGGCGACGCGCGATCGAACGGTCCATCCCCGCGCACGCGGGGGAGCCGAGATGAGGCGCAAGACCACCGACACGATCTGGGGTCCATCCCCGCGCACGCGGGGGAGCCAACTGCGAGGGCGGAACAGACTGTCACGGACCGGGTCCATCCCCGCGCACGCGGGGGAGCCACGGGCGATGCGCCGGCGGGGGTCAGGTATCGGGGTCCATCCCCGCGCACGCGGGGGAGCCGGCCGACGTATCGATGTGTCGCAGTCATACGAGGGTCCATCCCCGCGCACGCGGGGGAGCCCGCAGGCAGTGTCGCTTGCGCTGCAGCACGGGGGGTCCATCCCCGCGCACGCGGGGGAGCCATGAACCCGCAGCTCCACCTCAAGCGGGACGACGGTCCATCCCCGCGCACGCGGGGGAGCCATTCTGCGAGGTGGTTGATGGAATCGATCCAACGGTCCATCCCCGCGCACGCGGGGGAGCCGCCTCGCCCACGTCCCACAGCAGGTGGTCATAGGGTCCATCCCCGCGCACGCGGGGGAGCCGGCTGCTCGACCGAGTGGAGCGCATACAACCCGGGTCCATCCCCGCGCACGCGGGGGAGCCGTCCCGGCCGTCTTGGCCGTGCCGCGGTGCAAGGGTCCATCCCCGCGCACGCGGGGGAGCCGTCCTCGTGCTCCGCGGCCTCGGACGGCCGCAGGGTCCATCCCCGCGCACGCGGGGGAGCCGCGCGGATGCGCGGCAGCGCCACCACGCCGAAGGGTCCATCCCCGCGCACGCGGGGGAGCCGCCTCGCCCACGTCCCACAGCAGGTGGTCATAGGGTCCATCCCCGCGCACGCGGGGGAGCCACCGTGGACGTGGCGACGGGCACCGGCGAGGCGGGTCCATCCCCGCGCACGCGGGGGAGCCTCGCCGCTGAGTTGTCAGATATCGCCGTCGAGGGGTCCATCCCCGCGCACGCGGGGGAGCCTTCGCATTGAGCACGCAGGCCGTGCCGCCGCAGGGTCCATCCCCGCGCACGCGGGGGAGCCTCCGGCCCCACCCGAAGCGGATCCGCGTGGAGGGGTCCATCCCCGCGCACGCGGGGGAGCCTGCTCGGCGGTGCCGCGGCGGCGGCGAGGTAGGGGTCCATCCCCGCGCACGCGGGGGAGCCCTTCTACCCTCCCCCGACTAGCAGTCGGAGCAGGGTCCATCCCCGCGCACGCGGGGGAGCCCTGGCCATCCGCTCGTCCGTCTCTCCGAGCGTGGGTCCATCCCCGCGCACGCGGGGGAGCCGCGGCGCTGGCACGATTCCAGGGCCGTGGCCTGGGTCCATCCCCGCGCACGCGGGGGAGCCCGGACAAGGCGAGCGTGATCACGGTCAACGAGGGGTCCATCCCCGCGCACGCGGGGGAGCCGTCGAAGCGGACCCGCCCCACCCGGCGGCCAGCGGTCCATCCCCGCGCACGCGGGGGAGCCCTGCGGGTACGGATACTGACCTTGGTAGCCCTGGGTCCATCCCCGCGCACGCGGGGGAGCCGGTATGAACTGGCAGCATTGCCATCAAGTCATGGGTCCATCCCCGCGCACGCGGGGGAGCCAATGACAACCTCTCCGTCGTAGATCCATCCGTGGGTCCATCCCCGCGCACGCGGGGGAGCCGTTCGCTCACTTCCGACCTCCCTCCGCCGCCAGGGTCCATCCCCGCGCACGCGGGGGAGCCTGACCCCGGTAAATCCGAGCGTCAGCACGTCCGGGTCCATCCCCGCGCACGCGGGGGAGCCTTCCTCCGACCGCGGCGAGCGAGCGCCGCTAGGGGTCCATCCCCGCGCACGCGGGGGAGCCTCCGTGTCGGCATCGGCGTCCGCGGGCTCCTCGGGTCCATCCCCGCGCACGCGGGGGAGCCCCACGATGACGTCGAGGCGTGGTTGCAGCCGGAGGTCCATCCCCGCGCACGCGGGGGAGCCCCCGCACCACCGTCACGCGGCGCATGGGGCGAGGGTCCATCCCCGCGCACGCGGGGGAGCCGCAGGGCGCGACCGCGGGGCGATGGGCGTCGAGGGTCCATCCCCGCGCACGCGGGGGAGCCGCGTTGCCCGTGTTCCACGTCAGAACGTCGCCGGGTCCATCCCCGCGCACGCGGGGGAGCCGTGTCGCGCTCGCACACGAACAACTCGGCAACGGGTCCATCCCCGCGCACGCGGGGGAGCCACCGCTGCGTGGTCCTGCGGCACGAGGCGGACGGGTCCATCCCCGCGCACGCGGGGGAGCCTGCTCGCTTGTGACGAACGCGCACCACTGGCCGGGTCCATCCCCGCGCACGCGGGGGAGCCCGGGCATCCCCGACAGCCGATTGCGCAGCCGCGGGTCCATCCCCGCGCACGCGGGGGAGCCGCGTGCGGAGGCAGCCGCAAGGCGGCCGTGGCGGGTCCATCCCCGCGCACGCGGGGGAGCCACGTGGACGCGGCGCGCGACGTGCCGTCCGTGGGGTCCATCCCCGCGCACGCGGGGGAGCCCAGGTCGTTCTCCATCATCGCCGACTCGACCACGGTCCATCCCCGCGCACGCGGGGGAGCCTCATCGTTCCAATCGGACTTGCAGCAATCGCACGGTCCATCCCCGCGCACGCGGGGGAGCCGCGGTCGGAAACCCCACGCTCCTGGTCCGCACGGGTCCATCCCCGCGCACGCGGGGGAGCCCTTGCGTCCGCGCAGCGCAAGCAGATCGAATCGGGTCCATCCCCGCGCACGCGGGGGAGCCGTTCCATTCCAGTCAACGGCAGTCGCGCCCGCGGGTCCATCCCCGCGCACGCGGGGGAGCCCTGCGCGTCGATCAGGTCGAGCAGCTCGAGCACGGTCCATCCCCGCGCACGCGGGGGAGCCTCTGGCCGCGCGTCTGGTCGCACGCGGAGGCGGGGTCCATCCCCGCGCACGCGGGGGAGCCTCGCGGATCGACTGGAACAGCCGGAAGATCCAGGGTCCATCCCCGCGCACGCGGGGGAGCCTCGGTCAGCGCGGTGCCGGCGCCCTTCGTCAGGGGTCCATCCCCGCGCACGCGGGGGAGCCGACTTCGTTTGGGCCAGTCCACCGTGCGACGAGGGTCCATCCCCGCGCACGCGGGGGAGCCGCGGTCGGAAACCCCACGCTCCTGGTCCGCACGGGTCCATCCCCGCGCACGCGGGGGAGCCCTTCGCCTTTACTGCCTTGAGCAGCTCGTCCCGGGTCCATCCCCGCGCACGCGGGGGAGCCCAACCTGGCCGTCTCCTCGCAGATCGACCTTGGGGTCCATCCCCGCGCACGCGGGGGAGCCCTTGGAGGCGAAGTCGCGGATGTAGGCGGCGCGGGTCCATCCCCGCGCACGCGGGGGAGCCTGCGGCATCTGCCGCGACGTCTGCAAGTTCGACGGTCCATCCCCGCGCACGCGGGGGAGCCGTCATGTCCCCTGGTCCGAGCGGCGGGGCGTCGGGTCCATCCCCGCGCACGCGGGGGAGCCGCCGTCCAGACCCAACACCACGACGGATGCAGGGGTCCATCCCCGCGCACGCGGGGGAGCCGTCAACAGCGCGTGGCAATCGGGTGGTGAAGAGGGTCCATCCCCGCGCACGCGGGGGAGCCGCGCCCGTGTCGCTCACTCCAACCGACAGCCCGGGTCCATCCCCGCGCACGCGGGGGAGCCACATCGTGGCCGGTGGCGCGCTGTCGGTGGCGGGGTCCATCCCCGCGCACGCGGGGGAGCCGCCCAATAGTTCGTATCGTGCCCGCTGCGGCCGGGTCCATCCCCGCGCACGCGGGGGAGCCTTGGCGACGGTCCCGGTCGTGATGGACTCCGCGGGTCCATCCCCGCGCACGCGGGGGAGCCGCAGTCCCGACGTCGTCGCCCGAGTCACCGACGGGTCCATCCCCGCGCACGCGGGGGAGCCCACTCGCTGTGCCAGTCGCGCAAGTGGCCGTGGGGTCCATCCCCGCGCACGCGGGGGAGCCCCCGCGATCCTGGCGGGCACGACGCTCGCGGAGGGTCCATCCCCGCGCACGCGGGGGAGCCTCGGGTCGTACCACCAATCGAGAGCGAGCGGAGGGTCCATCCCCGCGCACGCGGGGGAGCCCATCACTTCGCCTCCAGGAGAAAGGCCCAATAGGGTCCATCCCCGCGCACGCGGGGGAGCCCGCCCCATCGGCTCGATTGTCTGGCCCGGCACGGGTCCATCCCCGCGCACGCGGGGGAGCCACGGCGCAGGTTCCGATGAGTGGTGGGCCTGTGGGTCCATCCCCGCGCACGCGGGGGAGCCTCGAGGCGTGTGTCTTCAAGACCAACCACGCGGGGTCCATCCCCGCGCACGCGGGGGAGCCTTCAACTCCCGCTCAAGTGCCCATTCCGGCCATCGCGATCACCCGTTCCGGGCGATGGCGATCAGTCATTC
>CAZMRP010000029.1:0-17980 GCA_964568275.1 uncultured Myxococcales bacterium | reverse complement strand
AGCAGCACCTGCGGACCGGCGGTCTCGCGCAGCGCCCGCAGCTCGGCGGCGACGGCGTCGACCGGCGGCACGCCGGGGGCGTCGAGCAGCGACCAGGCGCGGAACGGGACCCCCAGCTCGCGGGCGATGGCCGCGACCGCGTCGACCAGCCGCGGCTCCTCGTGGGTCTCGCAGCAGACCACCGGGCAGCCGGCGTGGAGCACCTCGCGAACCGGTCCGTCGAAGTTCCCGCCCACCGTCAGCGCTCCTCCTGCACCGTCACCCGCACGACCTCCTCGAAGGAGGTGATGCCGGCGGCGAGCTTGTGCACGGCGACCTCGCGCAGCGAGCGCATGCCGTCGTTGCGGCCCTGGCGGGCGATCGACGCCGCGTCGGACTCCTCGGCGACGAGCTTGCGCACGCCGTCGGTCATCTCGAGCACCTCGTAGACCCCGGAGCGGCCGAACAGGCCGGTGCCGCGGCAGCGGGCGCAGCCGGTGCCCCGCGCGACCTTCAGCTCGGGCGGCCGCCCGCCGCGCATCGGGATCTCGAGCAGCGCCACCTGGTCCGGGGTGAGGAGCTGCTCGACCTTGCAGTTCTGGCAGACCTTGCGGACGAGCCGCTGGGCGACGACGCCGGTGAGGGTGGAGTTGATGAGGAACTTGTCGACGCCGAGCTCCATCAGCCGGGTGACGGTGGAGGGCGAGTCGTTGGTGTGCAGGGTGGAGAACACGAGGTGTCCGGTGAGGGCGGCCTGGACGGCGTACTGGGCGGTCTCGGCGTCGCGGATCTCGCCGACCATGATGATGTCGGGGTCCTGGCGCAGGAAGGTGCGCAGCATGGTCGGGAAGGTCACGTCGACCTTCGGCTGCACGGCCACCTGGTTGAACTCCTCGACCACCATCTCGATCGGGTCCTCGATCGTGACGATGTTGACCTCGGGCGTGGCCAGCGCGCGGAGGGACGAGTAGAGCGTGGTGGTCTTGCCGGAGCCGGTGGGACCGGTGACCAGGATCAGGCCGTTGGGCCGGGCGAGGAACCGCTGGTAGGCCTCGAGCTCCTCGGGGTACATCCCCAGGTCGCCGAGGTCCACGAGGATCTGTTCGGGGTCGAAGATGCGGATCACGATCTTCTCGCCGAAGGCCACGGGCAGGGTCGACAGCCGCATCTCGACCTCGCGGGTCTCGCCGCCGCCCTTGCCGCCGGCGTCGGTCTTGATCCGGCCGTCCTGCGGCTTGCGCCGCTCGGCGACGTCCATCCGCGCCATCATCTTGAAGCGGGAGACCAGCGCGCCGTGGACCACCTTCGGCACGCGGTACACCTCGTGCAGCACGCCGTCGATCCGCATCCGCACCACGGAGGCCTCGCGCCGCGGCTCGAGGTGGATGTCGCTGGCGCGGTTGTCGAAGGCGTAGTGCAGCAGGTACTCCACCGCGTTGACGATGTGGCGGTCGGTGGCCTCGATCTCGTCGACGCGCTTGAGCCGGAAGTACTGCTCGAGGTTGCCGAGGTCGAGGCCGGCCTGGGCCGAGCCGCCGCCCCGGACCTGCAGCTCGGCCGCCGTGACCGACTTCTGGAAGCCGTAGACCTCGGTGATGATCTTCTGGATCGCCCGCCGGCTGGCCATCACGGCCACGACCTTGCGGCCCGTGATCCGCTGCAGCTCGTCGATCAGCGTCTCGTCGAGCGGGTCGGCCATCGCGACCTTGATCGTGCCGTCGCCGGACTCGAGCGGCACGACGGAGTGGCGGCGGGCGAAGGGCCGGGAGACGGTGGCCGTGATCAGCTCCGCCGACAGCTTGAGCGGGTCGATGCTCACGAACGGCAGGCCCATCATCTTCGCCTGCACCTCGACCACCCGCTCCTCGTCGAGGTGGTCCGCGGGGTCCGTGGCGAGCGGGAAATGGAACGAGGCGATCACTTCGGCGTCGGTCGGTTCGTGGACCTCGCCGTCCTTGAGGCGGGCGGCGAGGCGCTGGCGCTGGAGGTGGGCCCGCTGGGCCGCGGCGCGGGCGGCGATCTCGTCGCGATGGACGGGCTTGAGCAGCCCGAGGTCGACGAGCGCGGCGAGCAGCTCGGGCAGCGAGGGGAGCCGCGGTGCGGCCGCGGAGCTGGTCGGTGGCGACATCGGTCCTCCGCCGGAATTCGTCCGGTCTACCGGGCGATCCTGGCCGACCCGGGGGAAGCCGTCAACCTTCGTGCCGCATCCCGTCCGGAACTTGCCGGGCCGGGCACCCGCGCGTATCGTCATTGCGTGGCCGAGCGGATGACCTTCGAGGAAATCGAGCGCGCCTACCCGGGCGAGTAGGTGGTCGTGAAGGACTTCGTGCGCGATGACGCGAAGGTGATCCGGGATGGCGTTCTGGTGGCCCACACGCCCGATCGGGAGCAGGCGCATCGTGCCGTGCGGTCGTTTCGCGGGGACTTTGCGCTCTGGTTCGTCGGACCGGCGTTGCCGGACGGATTCATCGGCTTCGTCGGCATCCTGGACGAGCGATGACGCTGGTCCGCTTCTCGCTGCGGGAAGGGCTGGTGTGTGTCCCGGTCGTGATGGACGGTCGCCGCGTCCCGCGGGCCTCAGGGCTCGGGGGTGTCGAACTCGTCGGCGAAGAAGACGCGCAGGTCGCACCGGAAGCAGTTCGTGACGCGGTTCTCGTCCCGCGCGGCGAAGTAGAGGTAGTCGCCGGAGATGTGTGGGAACCCGGCGTTCGCGGGGACGGAGGGCCAGGGCTCGCGGTCGGCGACCACCCGGCGTCGGGTCTCCGTCGGCCAGTGATAGGCCATCAGGACGCCGTCCTGTTCGGCTTCGCGTTCCTCGATCGGCAAGCCATCGTTCCACGAGACCCAGTCCCCATGCACGGCAATCCGCGGATGCGGGCCCCGGTCGTCGGGGCCCGAGGAGACGCGGCGTTCGGTTCCCGCTGTGAGGTCTGCGCAGTACACCTCGGCCCCGTCCGGGTTGTAGTAGTCGCCGGTTCCGTCCCGCGCATCGATCCAGCAGACGCGGTCCTCCCAGATCACCGGCGACCACTGCGGCGCCGGACCTGGAAGGAAGACTTCGCCGTACCGCTCGGTGAGCGTCGTCGAGCCCAGCCGCGGGTGCATCGTCCAGACCACCCGCTCGCCCCAGATCCGCGCGTCCCAGATTGCGGTTCCGTACGGCTCGAAGTTCGTGAGGTTGTCCTGCTCCCTGGTCGCCGCGTCGATCGTCCAGAGCTGGTGTCCGGTGTCGTGGTCGGAGTCCGTCTTGATGCGAATCACCGTCGAGCCGTAGGCTGCTGCAACCCCCGTCGGCTCGCCCTTCTGGAGCATGCACTTGGTGTGCCGCCCGAAGTCGTACCACATCGTGTAGGCGGTTCCGCTACCGCAGTGATCGCGACACATGTACGCGATGCCGGAGTCGCTGATCTGTGTTCGCGTGCAGCAGATCTCGATGCCGTCCGATGCGGTCCGTTCGATCAGGTACTCCCGCCTCCCCAAGGCATCGATGAGGACAACGTGGTCAGCCCGAAAATCGGTCTCCGTTGGGTAGTACACCTCGGTGAAGACCAACCGGTCGCCAAAGACGTCGAAGCCGGTCCCGTCTGAGCCCGCGCTGATGCCGGCCGGCCATCCGGCGGAGGGCTCGGCGAAGCTGACCTGCTCGCAGCCCGGTTTCGGCTCGGTCGCCAGCGGAGCGAGGTCGCGGACGAAAACCGGCTCGAACGGCCACTCCTCGCCCTCGGCACGGGCCGAGAGCGGTATCGCCCATGGGTCGGTTCCGGCATCCGTGTCTTCCACGTCCGAGGCGTCGTCCGGAGCGACTTCTGCCGCATCGGCGTCCTCACGGACCACGTCCGGGGCCGACGTGCAATGGCAGGTCCCGCCCGCGCAGCTCCCGTACTCCTCACCGCGCGCACGGCAGAGCTCGCGACAGCCCGCAAACGTGCAGCCGCCGTCGTCGCTGCCCGCGTCCGAGTTGCCGGCAGGGCAGTGGGAGAGCACGAGAAGCAGAGTCAGTAGGCCGACGACGCGGACGGCGTGAGACCATCCGGACAACCAACCCTCGTCCGGACGGTGCCTACTCATCGACCGCCACCTCGATGCCGCACGCGCCGGTTCGGTAGATCCGGTCGCGTCGATAGAGCGTTCGGTCGACCCAGCCGTCGAGCCAGTGCAGGCCCAGCTCGGCGATTCCATCGTCCGAAATGCCGAGCACGACGCCGGTGCCGAGCACGTCCTCGGTGTAGCCCCGGCCGTCGACCTGCCGCACGCCGGCGACCCAGCGGGGCTGCCACAACGAAACCACGAGCCGCGAGACGGTCCCGTCGCCGCCGACTTCGAAGACGGCCAGGTCGAACCGATCGCCGACCAGCAGGCGACGTCCGTCGAAGTGGGCGACTCGGCGGCCCGGCAGGAACCGCTGGATCAGATCGCGCCACGACCATTCGGGGTCGAGCAGCCAGACGCCGGGCAGCACCCGGATCACGCGGTGCGACGCCAGGATCCTCGGCGCCGCCGGGTCGGTGAAGTCCATGGTCGTGATCGCCTCGGGCTGGACCAGCAGGACCTTGGAGCCGAACGGAACCAGGTCATCGACTCCGCCGGAGGCGGGCCAGCTCAGCAGTCGGCGCGGACGAAGCGCGTCGTCGAGCGAAAACACCTCCAGGCCTGTCGTGGTCGCGACGAGCAGCGCCGACCGATGCAGCAGGACCTCGCGGCCGCGACCCTCGAGGCGCACCGGCGGCGCCCAGTCCGGCCGGGCGGGATTCGAGACGTCCGCGATCTTCAAGCGGCGGTCGTCCAGCACGTAGAGCACCGGCCCGTCGCTCGCTTCGTACCGGGCAAACGGCGTCGCGGGAATGCGTTCGACACGCGTGTCGGCCGCCGGCGCTGCGCTGCACACGACGCCGCCGGTGACCGAGTCGCACTCCTGCCGGCCGACCGGCGCCCACCACGACGCGGTCGTCCGGCAGGCCCAGCCGAGCTCGGCCTCGGGCGTGCCGCTCGCGTCGCAGTCCTCGGCCTCTTCACGGCCCAGGAACGACGACGCGGAAACCCAGCCGGTGCCTTCTCGGAGCCAAGACACCTGCCGCTGGACGTCGAGACCCGCGGGGATGAGGAGGACGCGATCGCTGCCGACTTCGTCGTGGATCGCGGCTCGGCCGCCGGGCGGGCACGCTCCGCGGGTGCACTGCGGTACCGGATTCGACCACGAGCGCGCCTGGAAATCGTAGCTCCACAGGTCGTTGCGCAGGCCGTCCGGGGCGCTTCCGCCAAAGAGCAGCAGACGGCGGCCGTCCTGCGAGACGACCAGTGACGGTTGGCTGCGCGGACCCGGCGTTGCCTGGCCCAACTCGTCGAGGCGCACGAGCCGCGCCTCGTCCGCGTTCCAGCGCCACAGCCCTTGCCGGAACTCGGTTCCGTCCCAGCCGCCGTAGAGGTAGGCCGTCGCGCCGGTCCAGGTGACCCCGCTCCAGGCCAGTCGCGGCTCCTGGGCATCTGCCGGGGCGCGTCGCGACCATCGTCCGGTGTCGCGATCGTAGAGCCAGCCTCCCGAGAGTGGATTCGGGTCGAGCTGCGAGAAACCCCCGAGCACGGCGACCCGGCGGCCCTGGTCGAGCGGCACGACGGCGGCGCCGATGATCCCGGGCGGGAACCAGCTCGAATACCGTTCGAGATTCCACACCAGCGAGGGAGCGCCGCTTTCGGTACGTGTCAGGTCGCCCCGCCACAACTCGTTGGAGTAGGTTCCATCCGGCAGGACGCCGCCGAAGAGGAACATCGTCCCGCGCGGCTCCCGACCGGTCCATGAGTCGTCCGACAGGTCGGTGGACAGGTCCTGCTGGATCGGTCGCATGAGGAAGGCCACGGCGAACTCCGAGACCGCCGGTGTGGGGTCGTTGGAGGCGACGAGCGACGGCACGCCGGAACCGCCGCTGTGGAAGCCGCGCAGCAGCGAGACGTCGTCGTAGAGGAGGCCTTGCGTCTCCGCCAGCGGGTCGTAGTTGGCAAATTTCGCCGGCAGCGGGTCACCGCGACCCACGACCCGGAGGAAGGGACCGATGACATCCTCCAGCCGGGTCAGGGCACCGAGCGGGTCGCCGCCGCCGCCGAGATCCGGGATCCGCGGCCCCGGGCCGCCCATCCCGCCCTCGTCGGCCGCGCCGTACGGCGGAAGGTAGGAGATCCTCGGCTCGATCGCGTCGGTCGAGAACGAGTTCCCGTACTCGTCGCAGTCGATGGTGCCGCCGTGCGTCGTGCACCGGCTGTCGGTCTTGGCGACCAGTTCCCAGAAGAGCGGCACGCTGGCCATGCCGCTGGGGTCGGCGCGATGCCAGAACACGAAGCCGCCGCCGCCGTCCGCAGGGTCGAGCGGCGTCACCTCGTGTTGCCAGTCCCACGAAGCCGTGCGAGAGGTGGGGTAGAACCCGGATGCGCCGGTACCCGCGCGGTGGTCGAATCGGGTGTCCACCGATTGCTCGCAATCCGCCCACCGACTGGTGTTCCAGCACGGGTCGTCGCCTGCCGCTGTGCCGAGGCTCTCGTTCCGATACGCCGCCTGCGCGGCGAGCCAGCCGGTGCGGCGATCGATCCGCCAGTTGGCATCGCCCAACGTCGGACATGGGGCATCGGGGCTGTCTGCCACGCACTCCTCGAGGGTAAGACCTTCCGGGCAGACGCCGCGGGGGAACATCCGGCCGGAGTCGCCCGGATAGGGGAGCAGGCAGGCCGGACCGCCGACGGTGACTCATGAGGCGGTGATCGGGAGGTCGTACGTTTCGCCGCTCGTGAGGCCCGACGAATGCGGCCCCGCGGCGCCGACCGTCGGGCGGCGAATCGCCTCGGCGGCGTAACCCAGGAGTGGATCGGTGGAGCCGGCGACCGGCACCGGGCTTCGCTGCACCTCCGCCGGCGTCGGCGGTCGACCTGCGAACGGCATCGGGTCGCAGGCATCGCCCCAGGTCTCGGTGCCGTGACCCGGGAAGTAGGAGTGCAACCCGGCGTACTCGGTCTCCCACCGCCAGTCGTAGTTCTGTTGTGCCGGGTTGGCGACTTGCGGGCAGTTGTCGCAGCGGTTGCCTACGAGGTCGCCATCCTGGTCCCGCGCGTTCACCGCCGGGTCTCCGGCACGGATCTCGTCGTCCGCCGGGTTCCGAGCATCCCACACGCACCGGTCGCAGACGTCGGCGAACGTGTCGCCGTCGGTGTCGTTTTCCCACCTGCCGTACCGATTGTCGCTCGGGCAGCGGTCGCACGCGTCCCCCACCCCATCGACATCGTGGTCTTCCTGAGTGGGGTTGTCGAACGTGGGGCAGTTGTCGATACGGCCGCCGTCGCATCGGCCGGGGATTCCGGGGTCGATCCAGTGGTCGTCATCGACATCCGCCTCGTGGGGCAGGATGAGCGGCCACGTGTCCGTTTCGCTCGTGTAGTACGCCACCACCAGCGGATTCCATGGGCACGGGTCGCAAGCGTCGCCCACGCCGTCGGCGTCCCCATCTTCCTGGCCCTGGTTCGAGAACGAGACGCAATTGTCCCAGCCGGGGGTGACGCGGTCGCAGTCCAGGCCCACGTCGCCCTCTGCGGTGTCGGGAGCACCCGGTCGTGGATCGCAAGCGTCGGGCACGCCATCGTGGTCCCCATCCGGATCCCCCGCGCCGCTGAGCAGGCTCGGGCACGCATCGCATTCGTCCAGTTGTCCGTCGCCCTGCGGCACGGGCTCCGGCGTGCAGGAATCGGCTCTGCTGTACGGATCGTCGTCGTTGCCCGGGCCCATCACGACGGGTGCCAGATCGCATCGATTCGGACAGCCGTCGCACCCGATCCAGAGCCGGTCGCCGTCTCGATCGAACCGGTCGGCGCGGGCGAGTCCCGGGCAGCCGTCGCAGCCGAACAGTGGTCCGAGACTTCCGTCCGGCTCGTCCGGCCAGCCGTCCCCGTCCGACCAGAGCAGCGACGGCGATCCTCCCGGATTCGCGGCGGCCGGATTCGGGTCGTACAGGCAGACATCCTGCCAGTTGGGGATGCCGTCGTCGTCGAAGTCGCCGTTCATCCAGTCCCGAAGGAACGACCGGTCGTCGAGTTGCGGGTGGGGCACCCCGGGTCGCGACCAGTCCGATGGGACGGCGAAGGCGTCGTAGTGCGCGATCGGACTCACCAGCCGCATCATGCCGCCGAAGCTCGTGCCGATTCCGCACGCGCCGTTCTCCGACCGCCGAATCCGGATCGGGTGCTGCTCTGCCGCCGGCAGATGCGAGTTGAGCACGATCAGGACGTCGCCGTGGTCCTCGTAGCCGACGATGAGCACCGCGTGGGTGGAGCCGCAAGCCGCGCCTACGCCGCCCGCGCAGCCGGGCTTCGTGCAGTGCCACCACTCGGGATGTGTCGGGTCGTGGTCCCAAACGCTGTCGAGACCGGGCCAACCGAAGAACATCGGAGAAACCACGACGTAGCCCTCGGCCAGCACGGACGTCAGCTCGCCCGGGGTGACGTGGTCCCAGCCGCCGCTGCAGTCGGATGCGGCCGGGTAGTGGATGTCGTGCGGCGGTCCGTACCCGCATGGACGCGGAGTCCCCCCCAGCGGGTCGTCCGACGCCGGATACGAGCAGCCTTCGGTGGTGCGGAAGAACACCGGATGACGATACGCGGGATCGTCCGGCTCCAGGACGCCCGGAACCGGCCTGTCGATGAACTCGTCGAGGTCGATCGTGCCCACCGGGTAGGTTGGGCTCGCGAACGACTGGTGCAGCGGGTGTCCGCGATTCACCAGCGGGCACGTGCCGTACAGAACGTCCACGTCCGCCGGTTCCGCGAAGACCGGGTGGGCGCCGTCGTAGGCGTAGGTCCGCGGATCCTCGTAATGGAGCCGATACGGGACAACCGCCTCGAGCGTGGTCCCCACGGTGAAGAGCCACCACTGCAGGTCGACAGGCTCCGTCCCCGCTCCGACGTACCAGTAGCCGTGGTTGCTGCAGGAAACCGCGAGTTGCTCGGAGAGGTCCAGGCCGATCGGTCCCGGGGCCGCCGGATCGACATCGTAGCAGCCGTTCGGGTCGTCGTTGCCGGCGTCGCCCACGCAGGGCGCGCTGCCGCTCCAGCAGAGATCATCAGCTGGTGCGCACGGCGCGACGCCGTCCTGCTCGCAACAGTTGAGCTGGTACTGCGTCTCCATTGCCGCGATCATGGCGAAGGTCATGCAACGTCCGGTACCGCGCTGGTTGTGTCCCGACGGCAGGCCGAACGGATCCCGCCACGAAACGTAGGGTGACCAGTCGATCCTCTCCGGCAGGGTGCCTCCTGCCTTGGTCGACAGGCAACCGTCACACGGAGGCGACTCGAATGGGACGTAGGGGTCGTGCGCGTCGGCGAACGCAGCCCACGCCTCCGCCTCACCTTCCGCGTTCCACCGGTAGATCATGTGCGGTGCATCCACGGGCAACGCTTCCTGTCCGCGGGCGTCATCCGGTGTAGACGTCAAGAGAATAGACATCAGGCAGGCAGGCAGGCAGGCAGGCAGGCAGGCAGGCAGGCAGGCAGGCAGTCAGTTTGCTCATGACCCCTCCCTCCTTCGACCGTTCGCGATGTTGACTTCAGCGTACGAGCGGCGCGGACGCTCGTCAAGGAGGATGGCGTGCAGGACGGCGTGCAGGAGGATGGCGCGCAACGAGGAGCGCTTGGTCGGCGTACGATGAAGCGCGGGAGCCGCGGCGCTTGCCAACCCCCGCGGGCGTGCTTAGAACGGGCCACGAAAGGGAGGTGACCGATGTTGAACGCCAAGATGCAGGACGCCCTCAATGCGCAGATCCAGGCCGAGTCGTATTCGGCCTGGCTGTACCTCGCGATGGCCGGCCACGCCGAGCAGCTCGGCTTCAAGGGGATGGCCCACTGGCTGCGGCTCCAGCACCAGGAAGAGCTGGCGCACGCCTACAAGCTGTTCGACTACGTCCACGACCGCGGCGGCAAGGTGGCGCTCCGGACGCTCGAGGCCCCCCCGGCGGAGTTCGGCGCGCCGCTGGCGCTGTTCGAGCAGGTCTACAAGCACGAGCAGCACGTGACGAGCCTGATCCACAAGCTGTACGAGCTGGCGGTGGCGGAGAAGGACGTGGCGA
This sequence comes from uncultured Myxococcales bacterium, assembly GCA_964568275.1. Taxonomy (GTDB): domain Bacteria; phylum Myxococcota_A; class Polyangia; order DRWM01; family JAAZOP01; genus JAAZOP01. The sequence goes on along the minus strand of CAZMRP010000029.1, from coordinate 7,910 downwards.
CCCAGGTGTTCCTCAACTGGTTCGTCACCGAGCAGGTCGAGGAAGAGGCCAGCGCGTCGGAGATCGTCGACAAGCTGAAGATGATCCCCGAGAAGTCCGGCGGGATGTTCCAGCTCGACAAGGAGCTGGGCAAGCGCGGCGGGGACTAGGGTCCGTTCCTACGGCCGTTCGTCGGACGGATAGCGCGGCAGGGACCAGGCGCCCCAGATCGCGTCGTCGATGCCGTTCGCGCCGGTGATTTCGCGGTACAGGCGGGCGGCGGCGGTTTCCTCGCGCGGCAGCGCCTCGTCGGCGAAGTCGATGCGGAACAGGCCGAACCGCTCGCCGAAGCCGTACGACCATTCGAAGTTGTCGGTCAGCGACCAGTGCAGGTAGCCGCGGAGGTCGAGACCTTCGGCGAGGGCGACGGCGAGCACGCGGACGTGCTCGAGCAGGTAGAACGGGCGCTGGGAGTCGCCGGAGTCCGAGCAGCCGTTCTCGGTGATGTACAGCGGCAGGTCCCATTGCCGGTAGCGGCGCAGGGTGGCGAGGAAGCCGCCGGCGTCGATCTCGCGTCGCATCTCGTTGTGCGGCAGCAACGGGTCGTACTTGTCGACGTCGATCAGCGGCAGGCCGTGCAGCGGCGCGATGGCGCGGAACGCGCCGGCCTCCGCGCGCCCGGGGCCGTAGTAGTTGATCCCGAGCCAGTCCAGCGTGTTCGCCAGCTCCGGATAGGTGCCCTCGGGCGGGTCGGTGTCGAGGTCGTCGACGTCGCCGTCCATGTTGACGTCGAGGCGTCCCGAGGTCCAGGCCTCGGGGAACACGTCGTTGACGATGTACTCGATGCGCTCCGAGGCGAACACGTCGTCGGGGTCGGCGGGGTCTTTCGGCGGGAACAGGTTGGCCACGGCGGCGTTGCCGACCAGCGCGGGGACGGTGTCGCCGTCGGCGTCGACCAGGTCCAGCTCGCGGATCGCCGCCGCGGCCCGCGCGTGGGCGAAGATGAAGTGCACCCCGGCGGTCTGGGCACCCTCGAGGTCGAGGATCCCGCCCGGCGGGTGGTCGGCCGAGAGGTACCCGGCGGACATCACGGTGAACGGCTCGTTGAGCGGCACCCACTGGTCGACGTCGGCGGCGAGCACCGGCACCACGTGCCGCGCGAACTCCTCGAACTCGTCCTCGAACTCCGTCCCCGGGTCGGACAGCAGGTCGACCCCGGTGCGGGGCGACTGGACCCAGGTCGGCACGACCCAGTGGTACAGCGTGACGAAGACCTGCAGCCCGCGGGCCCGCGCCGCCTGCACCACCGTCAGGTAGTGCAGCAGCGGCTCGTCGTCCCAGACGTCCCGCTCCGGCTCGATGCGGGCCCACTCGACGCCCAGCCGGATCGCGTTGTGTCCCAGCGACACGGCGCGGTCGAAGTCCTCCTCGTAGAGTTCCCAGAAGCCGGCGCCGCGCCCCGAGGTCTGGTGGTCGATCACGTGCAGCCCGTCCTCCCATTCGGACCAGTTGCTGGCGATCGAGCCGCCGTCGGGCGCCGCCCGCCCCTCGACCTGGTACGCCGCCGAGGCGCTGCCCCACAGGAAGCCCTCGGGGAAGCGCACGTCGACCGGGCCGTCGGGCCACAACGCGGCGTCGTCCACGACGACGTCCTCGGGCGCGCCGTCGGCGTCGTCGTCGCCGTCCGCGTCGGCGCCGTCCGGGACGTCGGGGGCGTCGGGGCCGGCATCGACGGTCGAGTCGTCGTCCGAGCAGCCGGTGGCGGCCGGGGCGAGCAGGAACAGGGCGAGCGGCGCGAGGCTCCGGAACATGGGCACCTCCGTCGCTCATGCTATAGTCTGCCGGGCCCGTGGGGAAGGGCAGTCGCACGGGCGAACGGACCGGCGCGAGGGGAGTTGGCGATGCAGAGACGACCGAGGAACGGGGAGCGCAGCGGTCGCGGGAGCGGCGGTCGGCGGGCGGCGGCGCTGGTCGCCGCGTGGGCCGTGGTGTGGGCCGGCTGCAACGGCTCGAACGGCAACGGGACGCCGACGGCGCGCTGCGGGGTTGTCGACCCGGAGACGGGCGAGGTTCCGGCCTGCGGCGTGGACCAATGGTGCGTCTGCTCGACCGGGGAGTGCGCCGTGGCCGACGGCGCCTGCGCCACCGGCTACCGTCTGGCCCCGGCCGGCGCGCTGTGCCTGTCGCCGGCGCAGGCGGCCGGCCTCGTGCGGTCGACGCCCGAGGAGCGGCCGCTGTGCGTCGAGCCGGACGGCGGTCCGGACGTCGAGCCGGACGCCGGTCCGGACGACGGGGCGGACGCGGACGGCGACGAGGACGACGCCGTGGTGCGCGAGGACGTCGCGGTTCCGGACGACGTCGCGGAGGGGGACGGCGAGGCCGGGGCGCCGATCGAGCTGGTGATCTTCGCCCGCGAGGAAATGTACGCCGCCCCGACGGACCGGCGGCGGATCTCGCGCGAGATGGGTTTCCCCGTGGCGCAGGATTTCCAGCGGATCACGGTGCGGCTGCGGGTCTACACGGGCTGCCCGACGCACTGCGACCCGCTGGCCCGCGTGGCCACCGTGCGGCTGGGGGTCGAAGGGGGCGGAGAGCTGGAGCTGCTGCGGGCCGTCACGCCGTTCGGCGGCGGCGCCGAGTGGACCGAGGACGTGACCGACCTGGCGCCGCTGTTCACCTGGAGCCACCCGGTGAGCGTGACGCTGGACACCGCCGAGGGGGCCTGGGAGGTGGACCTGTCGATCGTCTTCGAGCCGGGTCCGCCGCCGCGGGAGGTGCGGCAGGTGGTGCCGCTGTTCGACCAGGTCGACTACCGCACGGCGTCCGACATCGCCGCGCTGCTGGTGCGGATGCCCGTCGGTGTGACGTCGGCGGCGGTGCGCTACCGCTTCACGGGGCACAGCACCACCGGCACCGGCTGCGACGAGACCTGCGAGCGCACGGCGTCGATCTCGATCGACGGCACGCCGCGGCTGGAGCTGAGCCCGTGGCGCACCGATTGCGCCTCGTTCGTCGCCGCCAGCCCGCTCGGCGACCCCGCCGTGGTGTCGTTGGCCCGCGCCGGCTGGTGTCCGGGCGACCTGGTGCGGACGGGAGTCTCCGACGTCAGCCCCTGGCTGACGGGCCTCGACCTGGTGTTCGACATGGAGATCCCCGAGGTCGACCCGACGACCGGCACCTGGCGCGTCAGCGCGGCCCTCGTGTTGTACCGGTAGGGGGCCGGGCGGGGCGGAGCATCCGGGGCGGACGGCGGCGTGGGGGCTGGAGGCCGGAGAAGGGCGCGATGGTGATGTTCGGCAGGCTCCGGGTCGCGGGGTGGTGGGTCGTTCCGCTCGTGTTGGCGTGGTCGGCGGCGGCGCGGGCGCAGGAGGGGGAGGGGGTCGAGGGGCGCGGGGCGGCCGAGCCGCCGGCGGAGGCGGCGGCGCCGGTCGTCGCCGAGGGCGCGCGGGTGCCGGAGACGGAGTACGGCGTGGACGGGTTCAACGGGCCGGCGCACGACGACTGGCTCCTGGGCAACCCGTTCCGGCTGGTGCCGCGGCCGCGCGGGGAGCCGCCGCCGCGGCTGCCGCGGGGTCGGCCGGTGGAGGGCGGTTTCGCCGGACGGCGGCTGCTGCTGACCTTCGACGACGGTCCGTTCCCCGACTCGACGCCGCGGCTGCTGGAGATCCTGCGTCGCGAACGGGTGCCGGCGGTGTTCTTCCTGCTCGGGGCCCGCGTCCAGGACCTCGACCTGCGCCGGCAGGGACGGCGCGTGGCGCGGATGATCGTCCAGGACGGTCACGCCGTGGGGAACCACTCGTTCTCCCACCCGCACCTCACGCAGCTCGAGCCGGCGCAGTGGAAGTCGCAGATCGTGCGCGGCCACAACGCGGTCCGGTCGGCGGTGGGCTACGCGCCGACGCTGTTCCGGCCGCCCTACGGCAGCGTGAACTCGACGATCGACCGCTACCTGGAGTACCGCGGGTACACGCGGCTGCAGTGGACGTACGTCGCGGACGAGTTCCGCGGGCGGACGGCGGAGCTGATGGTCCGGGGGATCATGGAGCAGATCCGGGAGCGGGAGCGGGGGGGTCGCAACGTGGGGGGCGTGCTGCTGCTGCACGACGCGCACGGCCGGTCGGTCGATTGCGCGGAGCTGCTGATCCGGCGGATCCGGGCCGAGAACTGCGCGCTGCTCGAGGCGGGCGACGAGGACATCTGGCGGTTCGTCGATGCCGCGTCGTTCTACCAGCCGCTCGGGTCGCCGGAGGAGACGGAGGCGACCAGCGCGCCGCCGGCGACGCCGGCCGAGGTCGAGGAGGCCCGGACGTGGTGCGTGGAGCACCGTGACGAGCTGGAGGGGATCCGGGCGCTGGACCGGCTGGAGGTCGACATCAACGCCGACGGCTTCGGCCGCGTGGACGGCCGCGGGGGCTACGACGTGACCGTGGACGACCCCGAGTAGCGGCCGGCCGCTGGCGGACCACCGGACGAGCAGGACGAGCCCCAACCCCCGATGAACCTGGTGCTGTCGGTCGGAAGTTCTCCCGTCCGGCAGAGTCGTCACGTAGCCCCGAGCGAAGCGAGGGGCGAGTGCGACCGCGAGCGCTACCGCACGGGGGTGGTCAGCGAGACGCGGAACAGCGCCTCGGCCTCGTCGAGGCGGTCGAGCGGGAACGAGACGCGGACGACGCGTTCGACGCGCAGCCGCAGGTCGGCCAGCTCCGGCGCGGGGGGGAGCAGGGCGACGGCGTCGGTGGGGAGCCGGAACGCGCCGTCGTCCGTCGGGTGGCAGACCAGCCCGTGCCGCGCGCCGTCGGCGGCGGTCCACGACAGGTTCAGCACCACGTCGCTCGGACGGTCGGTCCACGGGATCCAGTTCAGCTCGAGCTGCGGCTCGGCGTCGAAGGTGCCGAACAGCCCCTCGCGCGCCGCCAGCCCGTTGACCCGCAGGTCCTCCCAGGCCGGCGGGGCGTCGACCGAGACCCACGGGGAGCGGTCGGACTCGCCGCGGACGTCGTAGCGCCGTCCCGGGATGTAGGGCAGGGCGGAGACCCCGCCGTAGGTCACGCCGCTCATCACGTCCAGCAGGTCCGGGAAGGTCCGGACGGGCAGCGAGTGTTCCGCGCCGCCGCCGCGGGCCAGGATCCGGCCGACGTCGAGCAGCTCGATCTCGTCGCCTCGCGCGGCCGGCCCCGGAGCCGGTCCGCCGGGACGGGTCCGCTCGGTGCAGGTGTCGGCGGGCGGGAGACCGTCGAGGTCGGCCAGTCCGAGCACCTCGCGGATCTCGGACTCCAGCGGCTGCGGGTAGCGGACGAAGCGCGCCTCGACCACGAACCGTTCCCCCGAGCCGGCGCTGTCGCCGGGGGCCTGCGGGTCCACGGTGCCGACGGCCTGGAAGGTGACCACGCCGAGGGTGCGCAGGTCGCCGCGGACGTCCGCGGTCCGGCCGCCGGCGAAGCCGAAGTCGTCGCAGCCGGCGGTCAGGGCCAGCAGCGTGCCGAACAACGCGATTCCGGCGCGAGCGCGACTCACCCGGGCAGTATAACCAACCCGCGCCGGGTGCGGCAAGGAACGACGGTCCGGAGCGCGACGGGGGGGGTGGTCCGACGGCCGGCGAGCGCGGCTTCCGGCGCCGGTCTCGGTGGTCCGGCCCACGGTTGACGGCGGGCCACGGGTCTGCCTTACTAGGCAGCCCGACGGGGGCGGTGCGGGAAGGGCATGCGGATCCTGTCGTTCCACGTGGTGCATCGCAAGGCCTTGGCGGGCGGCTATGCCGTCCTGCGGCTCGGCGGCGAACCCCTCGAGGCGGAGCCCGGTCAGTTCGTAATGCTCCGTGGTGATTGGGGATTTTCGCCCCTCCTGCCGCGCCCGTTCTCGCTGGCGGTGGTCGAGGGGAACGAGCTGACGTTGCTGGTGAAGTCGGTGGGCGAGGGGTCGCGCCGGCTGGCGGCGCTGCAGCGCGGCGACGCCCTGACCGTCCACGGGCCGCTCGGGACGTCGTTCCGGCGCCCGGAGCAGGGCGAGCGGCTGCTGCTGGTCGGGGGTGGGGTGGGCATCGCGCCGCTGCTGTTCCTGGCGCGGGTGGCCCGGCCGCCGAGCGGCGGGGGGCTGGCGGCGATTTACGGGGGCCGGACGCGGCGCGACCTGCCGATGGCGGCGGAGCTGGCGGCGGCGGCGGAGAACGTGACCTTCATCACGGAGGACGGCTCGGCGGGCGAGAAGGGGCTGGCCAGCGACGCGATGCGGGCGCTGCTGGCGCGGCCGCGCTTCGACCGGGTGGTGGCCTGCGGGCCGTGGCCGATGATGGCGGCGGCGGCGCGGCTGGCGGCGGAGAAGGGGGTGGCCTGCGAGGTGTCGCTGGAGGCGATGATGGCCTGCGGCTACGGCATTTGCCTCGGCTGCGCCGTGCCGCGGGCCGGCGGCGGCTATCTCCACGCCTGTTCCGACGGTCCGGTGGTCGACGCGAGCCAGGTGGTGTGGGAAGCGGGGGACCTGGAGCCGGTGGCCAGCGCCAAGCCGCTGCGCGCACCACCGCGACGGGCGGCGCCGCGGCGGGCGCGCAAGCCGGAGGGGGCCTCGTGAGCGGCGAGCGCAAGCTGGCGATCGGCGCCCTGACGCTGCGCAACCCGGTGCTGACGGCCTCGGGCACGTGCGGCTACGGCCTGGAGCTGGCGCGCTACTTCGACATCGCGATGCTCGGGGGCCTCTGCACCAAGGGGTTGTCGCTGGAGCCGCGGGCGGGCAACCCGCCGCCGCGGGTCTGCGAGACGCCGGCCGGGATGTTGAACGCGATCGGCCTGGCGAACGTCGGCGTCGAGGCGTTCGTGGCGGAGAAGCTGCCCAAGCTGCAGGCGGCCGGGGCCACCGTGTTCGCCAACGTGCTCGGGACGACGCCGGCGGAGTTCGAGCGGCTGGCGAAGCGGCTGGACGGCCGGCCGGGCCTGCACGCGCTGGAGCTGAACCTTTCGTGCCCCAACGTGAAGGAGGGCGGGCTGCGGCTGGGGACCGACCCGGGGCGGGTGCGCGAGGCGGTGGCGGCGGCGCGGGGGGCGACGAAGCTGCCGCTGGTGGCCAAGCTGTCGCCGGAGACCGCCGACATCGGCGCGTTGGCGCGGGCGGCGGCCGACGGGGGCGCCGACGCGGTGTCGGTGATGAACACGATCCGCGGCCTGGCGATCGACGTCCGCACGCGCCGGCCGCGGCTGGCCAACGTGATGGGCGGCCTCTCGGGGCCCGCCATCCGGCCGCTCGCCGTGCGGCTGGTGTTCGAGGCCGCGCGGGCGGTGTCGATCCCCGTGCTCGGCGTCGGCGGCGTGATGCGCTGGGAGGACGCCGTGGAGATGATGCTCGCCGGCGCCACCGCGGTCCAGGTCGGCACCGCCTCCTTCGTCCACCCCCGCGCCCCGCTCGACGTGCTCGTCGGCCTCGACGCCTACTGCAAGCAGGAGCAGCTCGCCTACCACGACCTGATCGGCGCCGTGAACCTCGACTAGGACGGCACGGCGCAGGTCCGCAGGTTCGAGTTGTCGGCCCCCCCGTTCGCGTGCTACTTCCAGGGTGATGGATCGGAGCAAACGAAGGTTCCTGGGGTTCGGGGTGCTGGTGTTCGCCGGGGGGCTCGTCGCCTGCGGCGGGGCGGCGAACGGGAACGACGGGGGAGCCGACGCCGGCGGGCATCCGTGCACCAACGGCTACGACTGTCCGGCCGCGCTGACCGGCCCGCGCGATATCGCCGCCGCGCGGCGGATGCTGCAGCAGGCCGGCTACAAGGGCGAACGCACGGTGCTGATGGCCGCGGTCGACTATCCCGCCATGAAGGCGGTGGGCGACGTGACCAATGAGGTGATGAAGCAGCTCGGCATGAATGTCGACTACGTGAACACGGATTGGGGCACCGTGCTGCAGCGCCGCGCGAAGATGGAGCCGGTGGAACAGGGCGGCTGGAGCAT
>CAZMRP010000028.1:0-18249 GCA_964568275.1 uncultured Myxococcales bacterium | reverse complement strand
GAGCAGTCGGTGATCGTGTTACTCGCCGAGTTCGAGAAGACCGCCGGGCGCGAGCGGGCCGGCGGCGGCAGCGGGCCGGACGTGTCGAGCGAGGGGGTGCAGCGCGACCTGCTGCCGATGGTCGAGGGCACGACGGTGACGACCAAGCACGGGCCGGTGCGCACCGACCACATCCTGTTCATCGCCTCCGGCGCGTTCCACGTCACCCGGCCCTCCGACCTGATCCCGGAGCTGCAGGGGCGGTTCCCGATCCGGGTGGAGCTGGGGCCGCTGGGCAAGGACGAGTTCGTGCGCATCCTGCGCGAGCCGCAGAACGCGCTGCTCAAGCAGCACGTCGCCCTGATGGCCACCGAGAGCGTCCGGCTGAGCTTCACCGACGACGCGGTGGAGGCCATCGCCGAGCTGGCCGCCGACGTCAATCGCCGCGCCGAGAACATCGGCGCCCGCCGCCTGCACACCGTGCTCGAGGCGCTGCTCGAGGAGCTGTCGTTCGTCGCGCCCGAGCGACCCGGTCTGGAGGTGACGATCGACGGGGCCGAGGTGCGTCGTCGGCTGGCGCACCTGGTGCAGGACGTTGATCTCGCCCGCTACATCCTGTAGGGAGGCGCCGAGCCGCCCGGCGGTTCGATCCACGGAGGTGAGCGCGATGACGAGGCATTTCCTGTCGATGTTCGACTGGTCCCCCGAGGAGCTGCGCGCGATGCTCGAGCGGGCGAAGAAGCTCAAGGCCGCGCGCGGCAAGGCGTCCCGCGCCCGGCTGCCGCTGGCCGGCAAGACCGTGGCGCTGATCTTCGAGAAGGCGTCGACCCGCACCCGCGTCTCGTTCGAGGTCGGGGTGCGGGAGCTGGGCGGGCACCCGATGTTCATCTCCGCCAAGGACTCGCAGCTCGGCCGCGGCGAGCCGATCCGCGACACGGCCCGGGTCTTCTCGCGCTACGTCCACATGATCATGCTGCGCACCTTCGCCCAGGCGACGCTCGACGAGCTGGCCCGGTACGCCACGGTGCCGGTGATCAACGGCCTGTCGGACAAGCTCCACCCGTGCCAGGTGATGGCCGACCTGCAGACCGTGGCCGAGCACAAGGGCCCGCAGCTCGAGCGGTGGACCATCGCCTGGGTCGGCGACGGCAACAACATGGCCCACTCGTGGATCGAGGCGGCGGCCCAGTTCGGCTTCCCGCTGCGCCTGGCCTGCCCGCCGGGCTTCAAGCCGGACGCCGCGCTGCTGGCCGAGGCCGGCCGGCGGGGCGGCCGGATCCAGGTCTTCGACCGCCCGGAGCAGGCGGTCGACGGCGCCGACGTGATCAACACCGACGTCTGGGCCAGCATGGGCCAGGAGGCCGAGGCCGAGCGGCGCCGCCAGGCCTTCTCCGGCTACATCGTCGACGAGGCGCTGCTGGCCCGCGCCAACCCGGGCGCGATCTTCCTGCACTGCCTCCCCGCGCACCGCGGCGAGGAGGTCGCCGACGCGGTGATCGAGGGACCCGCGTCGCGGGTCTGGGACGAGGCCGAGAACCGCCTGCACGCCCAGAAGGCGATCATGGAGCGGCTCCTCCAAACGGCGGATTGAGGCCCCGCCCCGGGTGGTGCTACCCTCCCCGTCCAGCACATGCCCAGGGGTGGAAGCCGCAACGACGTCCCGCGCCGCATCGGCGGGGAGCGGATCCGCGAACTGCCGCTGGCCCCGGCCGAAGGTCGCGTGTTGGCGCAGATCGACGGGCTCACCAGCGTCGCCGAGCTCGAGCTGGTCACCGGGCTGACGGCCGACGAGCTCGACCGCGCCCTGGAGCGGCTGGCCGAGCTGCGGCTGATCCAGACCGGGGCCGTGCCGGCCGCGGAACGCTCCGCGGCGCGCCCGGCGATGCGCCCCGCGCTGTCCCCGCCGCCGCAACGGCCGTCCCCTCGACCGCCCGAGCCCGAGCCCAAGCCCGAACCGCAGGCGGCGAGCGCACCGATCGCGCCCGTGGTGGCGGACGAACCGTCGCCGGTCGCCGACGGCTCGCTCTCTCCCGAGGAGCGGCGGCGGATCCAGGCGTTCCTGGTGCGCGCCGAGTCCGTCGATTTCTACAAGCTGCTGGGAGTGGGCCGCAAGGCGGAGCGGGCGGAGATCCGCAGCGCCTACTTCGGCCTGGCCAAGGAGTTCCACCCGGACGCCTACTACGGCCGTGACATCGGGGTGGCCCGGCACCGGCTGGAGCGGATCTTCCGGCAGATCACGCGCGCCTACGAGGTGCTCTCGCGGACCAAGAGCCGCAAGGAGTACGACGAGTACATCAAGGGGCAGGCGGTCCTGCAGGGTCGCGAGGAGGAAGAGCAGGCCTGGCAGGCGGAGGAGCAGCGGCGGCAGACGCTGGTCGGGGCCAAGGCCGTCCGGGCACCGGAGGCGGTTCGCGCGGAAGGTGCGAAGGGCGTGGCGCCGGCGGCGGCGGCGGTTCGCGCGGAAGGTGCGAAGGGCGCGGCGCCGGCACCGGTGACTCCGCTGGTGGAGGCCGCGGGGCCGAGCGCGGCCGGCGCGGCGCCGCCGCCGAGACCGGCAGCGCCGGGGCGGCTGGAGCCGGCGCCGAGGCCGGTCCCGGCGCCGAGGCCGGACGCCGCGGCGCCGGTGCGCTTGAGTTCATCCGCGGAACAGGGTATCGAATCGCGGCCGGCGGCGGGGAGCCCGGCGCCCGTCGAGCCGCCCCGGGCGGCCCACAGCTGGCAGCGGCTGCGGGTGGCCCGACAGCTGACCGCGGTGCTCGGCAAGACCGGCGCGCCGCAGCCGGCGAAGGACGAGCGGCGGGGCGGGGACTACCTGGCCGAGGCGGAAGCTGCGGAGAAGGACGAGGAGTGGGGGCGGGTGTTCGGGTTGACCGAGGCGGCCGAGAAGCTGGGGCTGACGGAGGCCGAACGGTCCCGAATGGTCGCGTTGCGCGACCGGGCGGGGCGGGAGCTGGCGCGGATCGCCTTCAGCCAGGCGCGGTTCTCCGAGTCCACCGGCGACCTGGGGGCGGCGTTGCAGCACGCCGAGAACGCCTGCCGCTACGGCCCGGAGGACCCGGATGCCTGGGACACCACGGCCCGGCTGTGGCTGCGGCTCGGGCGCGAGCTGCATCGCGCGCGCGATGCGGCGGCCAAGGCGATCCAGCTGGCCCCCCAGTCGATCGCCTATCGCCTGACGATGATCCGGGTGTATCTTGCGGCGGGCCTGCCCAAGAACGCCCGCCGCGAAGCCGAAGCGGCGCTGGCGCTCAAGCCCGACGACAAGCAGGCCAAGGCGTTGCTCGCGGAGGCGCGCGCGCAACACGAATGAGCGGCGGACGAGAAAGCCCGCACAGGGAGTGAAGCATGGAGCGCGTGATCGGCATCGACCTGGGAACGACGAACTCGTGCGTGTCGGTGGTCGAGGAGGGGGTGCCCGTGGTGATCCCGAACCGCGGGGGCTACAAGACGACGCCGTCGATCGTGGCGGTGACCGAGGCGGGCAAGCGGCTGATCGGCCACATCGCCAAGCGGCAGGCGATCACCAACGCCGAGAACACGGTGATCGCCGCCAAGCGCCTGATCGGCCGCAAGTGGAACTCGCCCCAGGTCGCCACCTCGATCGCGATGTACCAGTACCGCATCGTCGAGGGACCGCACGCCGACGTGCGGATCCAGCTGCGCGAGAAGATCTACTCGGTGTCCGAGGTCTCGGCGATGATCCTGCAGGAGATGAAGATCATCGCCGAGGACTACCTGGGCGAGGAGGTGACCAAGGCGGTCATCACCTGCCCGGCGTACTTCAACGACAACCAGCGCCAGGCGACCAAGGACTCCGGCCTGATCGCCGGTCTCGACGTGATCCGCGTGATCAACGAGCCGACGGCCGCCGCGCTGGCCTACGGCTTCGGCAAGAAGATCGACCGCCTCGTCGCGGTCTACGACCTCGGCGGCGGCACCTTCGACATCTCGCTGCTCGAGATCGGCTCCGAGGGCGTGTTCAAGGTCGTCTCCACCGCCGGCGACACGTTCCTCGGCGGCGAGGACTTCGACGCCCGGATCATCGATTGGCTGCTGGCCGACTTCCAGGCCCAGCACGGCGTCGACCTGCGCCAGGACCGGATGGCGATGCAGCGGCTCAAGGACGCCGCCGAGAAGGCCAAGTGCGAGCTGTCGGCCACGCGCCAGACCGAGATCAACCTGCCGTTCATCATCTCCACCGGGCGCAACGAGGCGCTGCACCTGCAGTGCCAGCTCACCCGCGACAAGCTCGAGGAGCTCACGGCCGACCTGGTCCAGCAGACGATCGACATCTGCTCCAGCACGCTCGACGAGGCCGGCCTCGACATCGAGGACATCGAGGACGTCGTGCTGGTCGGCGGCATGACCCGCATGCCCAAGGTCCAGGAGCGCGTCGGCGAGCTGTTCAAGCGCGAGCCGTGCAAGGGCGTCCACCCCGACGAGGTCGTCGCCCTCGGCGCCGGCATCCAGGGCGCGATGCTCGTCGCCGAGAAGTCCGAGATCATGCTGCTCGACGTCACCCCCCATACCCTCGGCATCATGGTCGTCGGCGGCTTCTTCGAGCCGCTGATCCCGAAGGACACCACGGTCCCGACCTCCCAGACCAAGACCTTCACCACCGTCCGCGACAACCAGACCGCGGTCAAGATCCTGGTCCTGCAGGGCGAGAGCGAGAAGGCCGAGGAGAACGAGCTGCTGGGCGAGTTCGTCCTCACGGGACTGCGTCGCGCCCCGAAGGGCGAGGTGGAGATCGACGTCTCGTTCGAGATCAACGCCGACGGCATCGTCGCCGTCTCGGCCCGCGACCTCGAGAACGGCCAGGAGCAATCGATCACCGTCACCGCCTCCTCCGGCCTGACCAAGGACGAGGTCAAGGCGATGGCCGAGGACAGCCACGAGTACCTGATCGAGCGGCGGCGCGGCGAGGAGACGGAGAAGGCCAGCCAGGAGGCCGAGACGCTGATCGGCGAGATCGAGCGCTACATGCCGCAGGTGGAGGAGATCGTGCGCGGCTCCGAGCACGGCCCGGAGGCCGTCTCCAAGGCGCGGGAGGTGGTCGAGCACGCGCGCGGCGCCCTGCGCGCCGGGGTCCCCGACGCCGAGATGAAGGAGATCCTCGACTCGCTGCGCCGCACCCTGCGGATGTTCAAGGCCGTACTGCCGCAGCCAGCTTCGCCCGCGGGTCGACAGCCGCCGCGTTCAGCTACGTCGCCGTCGGGACGCGCGCGGCGGGGTCGCCGGCCAGGCAGCGACGCACCGCCTTGTCCAAGGCGGTCTCCACCACAGACCCCCCGGCGGCATCCAGCGGCGCCACGCCCCGCGCCAGCGCCGCCAGCGCCTCCGCCGGCGTCGCGCCGCGAAACGGCGCGTGCCCGCGGAGCATCCGGTACAGCAGCCCGCCCAGCAGGTGCACGTCGGACCGCTCGTCGCACGCCTCGCCCCGCAGCCGCTCCGGCGCCGCGTACGGCAGCGACCCGTTGCCGGGCGGCGACGCCGGCGGGTCATCGCGCCGGTAGCGCCCGACCTCCGCCAGCCGAAGCGCGAACGGCTGTCCGTCGGGCGGCAGGAACACCGTCTCCGGCGCCAGGTCGAGCTGGAGCATTCCGGCCGCGTGCTGCGCGAGGAACACCTCGCACAGCGGCTCGATGAGCCCCAGCGCCTCGGACGGCTCGAGGCGCCGGCGGCGCGCGAACAGCGCCTCGAGCGTCTCGCCGCGCAGCAGCTCCAGCACCAGGAACCGCGCCCCCAACGGCTCGTCCCAGCCGTCGGCGAGCAGCCGAACCATGCCGGGATGGGTGAGTTGCCGCAGGTTCTCCGCCTGCTCGGCCAGACGCATGGCCAGCAGGCCGCCGTCCCGACCGGACTCCTCCGGCCGGACCAGCTTGACCACCACGCCGCTTCCCCCGGCGTCCTCCGCGGCGCGGTAGACCTCCGCCGCGTCCCGGATCATGATCCGGTCGGCCAGCCGATAGCGAAACGCGACCAGCGTGCCGGGAGGCAGTGGCTCCGGCCCGACGTGCTCGGGCGCCTTGGCGTCACCGGTCGGCATGGCGGGCGGAGTATAAGCAGCCGCCTCTCCCGGGGCAACGGTCCTCGGGGCGGTCGATTCCGCACGCTCGCCGTGTCGCCGACGCCACGGCGTGGCGCAAACGACTCACTTCCGGTCCACTCCGAAAGCACAACGAGGTCGAGGACCTGCTGGCATGGGAGGTGCAAAGCACCTCCTTTCGCCTCGGCAGGGAGGGCCAGCACATGAACCGTTCCATGGCGCCGACTTCCAAACCAATCCAGCCGGCCGGAACGCCCGGGGGCGGCCCGTGGCCGCGGCCCGGAGCCGGAAATCCCCCGCGGTTCCTTGCTTCTGCCGCACTGCTGCTCGCCCTCTTGTGCCCCGCCGGCGCCGCCGCCGGCCCCGCGGGAACGCACCTCTTCGCCGAAGCCAACCTCGGCCTCGGTATCGCCCCCGTCACCTACCTCGGACCCGACTTCGCCTGGGGCGGAATGCTCGGCATCGGCGGGAAGTTCGCCGGATTCCCGCTCCGCTTCTACGCGGTCGTCGGCGCCGAGGCGATCGACTTCAGCGGCGGAGGCGTTCACCCGCAGACCGGCTTCGAGTTCCAGGCCGACCGGTGGTACGTGGACATCTACGGCGGCCTGCGTCTCCTGCTGCCGATCTTCGACCAGATCCGGACCTACGTCGACCTCCTCGGGGGCGCGACCTACATCGACGGCACGGTCGACCGCGTCGACGGCCCCTCGATCGCCAAGCAGGACTGGTACGGCCAGTTCACCCTGGGGTGGGGCCTGCAGTACCGCTGGCACGAGAACGCGTCGACCGGCATCCGCGCCGAGGCGATGTTCGGCGGCCAGGACGCCGAGGTGCTGGACACCTACGCCGGGCAGGGCGAGGGAGGCAGCGTGCGGTTCAGCGTGATGGTCACGCAGACCTGGCACATCTGAGCCGGAGGAAGGTCGTGAGGCGGGAACCGGTCGAGGGACGCAGGACGGCGACGACCCGGACGAGGACGGCACGGGCGACGACGGCGGCGGGCGGCCCGTCCCGCTCCCCCCTCGCCGGGTGGCTCGGGCTCGCGGCCTGCACGTCGCTCGCGGGCTGCGCCTCCGGCGACGCCACCTCGCGCATCGTCGCCACGGTCTACGACCAGACGGTGCGCTGCGAGACGGCGGACGGTTGCATCGTCGAGGCGTCCGGCGAGCCGGCGACGGGCGAGCGGTTCGACGTGGCGGGCGTCACCTCCGCCGGCGCCTCGCAGTACGATCCCGGTCTCTACCTGTACGCCGGCGG
This sequence comes from uncultured Myxococcales bacterium, assembly GCA_964568275.1. Taxonomy (GTDB): domain Bacteria; phylum Myxococcota_A; class Polyangia; order DRWM01; family JAAZOP01; genus JAAZOP01. The sequence continues at coordinate 10,964 of CAZMRP010000028.1, read as the reverse complement.
CTTCCGGGCCAACGGCGCCTTCTTCGAGCTGGAGCTGGACGTGCCGGCGTACCTGGGGGCCGAGGTCCGCAACCTCAACGCCTCGTACCGCGAGTACGTCGGCGGCGAACCGCTGTTCAGCTCCGACCTCGTCGGCGGCGAGATCCAGCTCGTCCCGCTCGCCGGCGACGACGGCCCCTACGCCGGGATCTTCGACCTGCGGTTCATCGATTTCGGCCGCGACGACCTGCGCGCCACGGGGGACGAGATCGTCCGCACGCTGCGCTTCGGCTCGTTCACCCTCTCGGGACGCGAGCCCGAGCGGCCGACGCGGCCGATCGAGGTCCGCGAGGAGGAGGTCTACGTCGACGTCCAGGTCTACATCGACCTGGAGCTCGACCCCGCGTACGACTACTACGCCGACGGCTGCGACGACTCGACCCCGGAGGGCTACTCGGACGGCACCGGCTGCGAGGGCGACACCAGCACCGACCCCGGCGGCGGCGCCGGCTGCGAGGGCGACACGGTCGGCGACGTGGGGGGCGGCAGCGGCTGCGAGGGCGACACCTCGAGCGACTTCGACGGCGGCGGCGGTTGCGAGGGTGACACCGGCGGCGGCTCCTCGAGCTTCTGCGGCGGCTCCTCCGGCGGCGGCTGCGAGGGCGATTCGCTGGCTTCCGGGTCGAGCGCCCGGGCGCGCCCCAAGCGGCGCACGAACCGGATCTTCTCCGCCGGACTGCCGTTCCTCGCGCTGCTCGCCACCCGCTTCGTGCTGCGCCGCCGCTGACGCCGCGGTCCCGCACGACCCCGGCCACGCCGACAACCATGGACGACGGCGGGGGCAGCTCCCTATGATGTCGTACGGCGCTCGGGCGCCGCACGGGAGGGAAGATGCTCCAGATCACGAAGCGTGCCGGATGGCTCACCCTGCTGGCCGTCTGCGGCGGTGCCGCCTGCGGCGACGACGACGGGACGGCGGACACGACCGACACGGGCGGCGACGTCGTCGCGGAGATCCCGCTTGACGCGACGGACGACGGGGCGGCCGAGACGTCGACGGACGGCCCCGCGGACGACGGGCCGGTCGAGACGCCGATCGATGCGACCGACGACGGGGCGGCGGACGTCCCCGGAGGAACGCTGTCCGAGCGCTACCCGGGGGACCTGGGCCTGGGCGGCGATCCGGCGGTGGTCTGGTTCGAGGACTTCGAGGAAGGCTCGACGGCCGCCGTCGCCGCGCGCTACGACCAGGTGCGCGACGACGGGCGGTGGTCGCTGGTTGCCGACACGCCGAACGGCTCCGGGTCGGCGCTCGCGCTGCGCGCCGGGAACGGCCGCGACGCGGTCGACCTCTACAAGCAGCTGCCGGACCACGACGAGTGGTACGTGCGCTGGTACGCGAAGTACGAGCCGGGCGTCCGCTGGCACCACTCCGGGATGTGGTTCGGCGGCTACAACCCGTCCTCGCCCTGGCCCAGCCCCGGCGCGGGCACGCGGCCGAACGGCGACGACCGGTTCTCGATCGCCGTCGAGCCGGTCTGGGACTCGCCGAGCCTGCGCTTCGACTTCTACAACTACTGGATGCGGATGCACTCGTGGATGGAGACCCCGGTCGATGACGGCACGGCGTACTACGGGAACGCGCTGGCGCACCGCAACGACTTCACGGTGGACGAGGGCTCGTGGGTCTGCCTCGAGGCGCACGTGCGGCTCAACCCGGACCCGGCGACCGCCGCCGGCGCCGCGCTCGAGGTCTGGAAGCACGACGCGTTGGTCGCGAGCTTCACCGACGCCGGACCGCTCGGCTACTGGATCCGCGACAAGTTCTGCACCGCCGCCGCGGACGGCGCCGAGTGCACCGACTACCCCGCCCCGTTCGCCGAGGTGCTCGACCTGCAGTACCGCAACACCGCGGCGTTGCGGCTCAACGCGTTCTGGCCGCAGAACTACATCACCGAGGGGCCGGAGGGGACGCTGATCTTCGACCAACTGGTGGTCGCCACCACGCGCATCGGCTGCATGCGCTGAGCCGGCCCGCCGCCGCGGGACCACGGCTGCGCCCGACGCCCCCGAGGATTCGCGGCTTGACCGGAACGGTCGCCCGGAACAACCTTCGGCTCGTGGTCCGGCCCGGACCACGACGGGGAGGTCCGGATGTACAGACGAGTGCCTTGGCCCGCACTGGCCGCCCTGGCCCTGGCCGGCTGCGGCGACGATTCGGCCGCGCCGCCGGACGGGGCCGGCGACACGGCCGCGGAGGACGCCGCGGTGCCGGTCGAGGATGCCGGCGACGCGGACGCGTCCGACGCGCCGGACGACGGAGCGCCCGACGAGTCCTCCGGCGAGGCCGAGACCTCGGTCGGCCGGAGCTGCGCCGACCCCGACCCGGCGTGGCTGCTGTGCGAGGACTTCGAGCGCGGCGGCGGGGACTGGGACGCCTGGGCCGCCGGCGGTCCGTTCCTCGACAGCCCGGGATTCGACGACCGCGGTCGCGTGCGGCTGTCCGCCGACGAGCCGCACGGCGGCGCCTGGTCGGTGCTGATGCCGGCCGAGGCCGGCTCGGGCTACCGCGGCGCGAGCCTCGACTGGTGGGCCTGCGAGGGCGAGCCGCGCGCGGGCTGCCCGCTGCGCTCCTTCGACGCGCTGTACTTCCGCGCCTGGGTCCGCTTCGCCCCGGACCACCGCTACGTGCACCACTTCCTCAACGTCGGCGGCAGCCAGCCCGACGACTTCTGGTACCACGGCACCGCCGGCTGCCTGCCCAACGGCGCGCTGCACATGGGAACGACCGTCGACTTCCACGAGGAGACGCACGCCGGCTTCTTCTACACCTACTTCCCCGAGATGACCTGCGACACGCGCTGCGAGCGCTACGCCGACGTCGACGCGATCTGCGCCGGCTGCCTAGAGCGCGGCCTGCCGACCTGCGAGGAGCAGCCGCAGTGCTGCTGGGGCAACGAGTTCGCGCCGGACCCGCCGGTCGCCCTTCCCGTGGGTCGCTGGTTCTGCCTGGAACTGATGATGCGCGCCAACTCCACGGACGGCGCCACGATGCAGCACGACGGCGAGATGGCCTACTGGGTCGACGGGACGCTCGCCCACCGCGTGGAGGGGATGGCGTGGCGGCTCAGCCCGACCCTGGCCCTCAACCGCGCTCGACTCCAGCACTACATCGAGACCGAGGACGCGGACGGATTCTCCAACCGCGTCTGGTTCGACGACATCGTGGTCTCGACGGCGCCGATCGGCTGCGACTAGCGCCACGGCCCGAACGGCTCCGGGGCGCGCGCGGATCGATGGGCGCCTCGCTACGGTCCGGAGCACAGGAACGTGAGGCCGGCCGTCTCGAGCGTGCCGCCGGCGCCGTCCGCCACGAACGCCAGCTCCCACAGCCCGGCCGCGCGCGGTCCGTCCTCGAGCAGCACGGTCCGGGAGATCGAGTGCCGGCCCGCGCCGCCGCCGGCGGCGGAGGCCTCGACCCGGCCCAGGGGGTGCACCGTGCCGTCGGGCGCCACCAGCCTCGCCCGACCGTAGATGCCGCCGTCGAAGCCCAGCTCGAGTCGGGCGACGATGCCGCCGAGCCGGCAGTCGCGGTGCACCGCCACCAGCGTCCGCGGGTGCGCTCCGGGGCGGACCGCCCGCGCGTGCGGTTCCCAGCTCGTCGTCCATTCGCTCCGCGCGGTGCCGCCGTCCGCGACGGCCTCCGCGTCCCCTCCGTCGTGCGCGGGCTCGCAGAACAGCCGCAGGCGGGCCAGGGTCACGTCCGGCACCGGCATCGGCGCCGCTTCCCCCGAGGAGGGCTGCGAGTAGTTCGCCCCCGCGAGCCGGCTCTCGAAGGTCCACGTCCCGGCGACCGACGTCCCGCGCTCGGCGTGCAGCGCCTCGAGGTCACCCCAGCTCCAGGTCTTGATGAACTCGATCTGCAGCACGCGCAGCCGCAGGCGCGCCGCGCGTCCCGACGGCGCCGTCAGCGTCACGAACCCGTCGGGCATGCTGTCGACCCCGACGTCCAGCTCGACGCGCCCCAGGGCGCAGCTCTCGGACACCTCGAACGTCCGCTTCGCCGACCCGCGACCCAGGTGTTCCAGCGCGAGGCTCACGTCGCCGTCGGTGAGGATCGGCTCGGCGTCCGGCCAGGCGACCGGTGGCGGGGCGGCTTCGGGGCTCGCCTGGCCCGCGGTGTCTTCCGGCACCGTCTCCGCCGGCGGAGCGTCGGCGGGCGCGACGGGCGCCTCGGAGCCGACCACGTCGAGCGCCGCCGTCGCGGCTCGCGGCTCGTCACGCCCGTCGTCGGCGTGCGGGTTGCGCGCGGCGTTCGAGTCGGCCGCGGGCGTCTCCCGAGTCGCGTCCGGCCCGCGCCGGCATCCCGCCCCGGACGCCGCCGCGGCGAGGGCAAGGACCGCAGCCAGGGCCGGCAGGCTCGATCTCGCGTCCAGACGGGACTTCCACTTCGGCTTCCGCACGTTCGGCCTCCTCGACCCGGCCCGTCGCCCGGCGAGACTAGCCTTCGGGGATCTGCACGAACAGCGCCGTGTAGAACTGGTTCGGGGCGTCGTCGCACAGCATCTCCGAGTAGCGGTAGGCTTGCGTCACCGACAGGGAGACCGCGACCATCATCCCGACGTGCCCCGTGCCGCCGTTGAGGACGCGCACGGTCGAGCCGTAGGCGCCGAGCTGGATCGCCTGGCGCTCGAACGTGCCGCACGAGCCGGTCGTGGGCTCGCACAGCCCCGAGATCACGTCCACGGTCCACGGCCCGTACCAGTCGGCCGCGTCGTAGCCGTCGGGCACCGCCGCGTCGGCGGAGATCGCGGCGAACAGCAGCTCGCCCGGGCCCTCGCCGCCGGCCCACCGGAGGGTCAGGTGGCGGTTCAGCCACCAGACCGGGTCGGCGACGTAGCGGAACCACACCTCCGACCCGCGCCAGAGGTCGAAGTACAGCCCGACGCTGCCCCAGACCTCGAGCCGGTGCGTCGTCATCACGGCGCCGGTGCCGCAGAGCAGGGTCACCCGCTGGCCGCCTCCCGTGTCCTCCACGTCTTCGATCCGACACGGCGCATCGATCGTCACCGCCGCGTACGAGCCGTCGTCCACCGTGAAGTCGAACCACAGCCCGTCCGGCGGCTCGCCGCAGGTGCCGACCACCTCGGGCACGTCCGCGTCGGCGTCGCCGTCGTCGCGGGCACCGTCGTCCCCCGCGTCGGCATCGGTGTCGGGCGTCACGCCGTCGTCCGAGGAGCCGTCGTCCCCCGCGTCGCGCGCCGCGTCCTGCTCGGCGAAGCTGCCGTAGCAGCCGCCGAGAACGAGCGTTGCGGCGAGGAGCTTCCAGGTCGACCGTTTCGTCATCGTCCCGCCCTCCCGGGAGTCCCGGTCCGTCGATGCCGGCTCCCGTCCGTGTTCTCTACCATGACGCAGGGCCGCGCGCCCGCCGGCACGGCCGAGTCAGGGCGGCGGCAGGATCGAGATGCGGATCTCCGCGTAGATCATCGCCAGCACGCGCGGCAGCCGGTCGACATCGACCTCGTCGAACGAGTCGAAGTCGGCACTGTCGACGTCGAGCACGCCGACGAGCCGGCCGAGGCGATCGCGCAGCGGGACGACGATCTCGGAGTTGGCGCGGCCGTCGCAGACGATGTGGTCCGGGAACTCGTGCACGTTCGGCACCACCACCGTCTCGCCGCGGTCGATGCCGGCCCAGCAGACCCCCTTGTGCGGGGGCAGCACGATGCACGCCGGCGGTCCCTGGTACGGTCCGACCGTCAGCTCGCCGTCGAGCAGCACGTAGAACCCGGTCCAGAAGAAGTGCTTGAGCCGCGAGTGGAGCAGCGCGACGATCGTCGCCATCCGCGCGACCGGGTCGCTGCTCTTGCCGATGTGGTACCGCAGCTCGGCGAGGATCTCGTCGTAGATTTGCGCCTTGTCCGACTGGTTCACGGCTGCCTCCGCGCAGCCCCCGCCTGCCGGGCGAGTATCGGCCGTCCCGCGGGGCGGTGCAAGGGAAGGGAGAGGGAAGGGAGAGGGAAGGGAAGAACCGCGGAGGCGCAAAGAACGCCGAGGGGATCTGGTTTCTTCCGGCACACGAACCGCGGAGCCCCGGAGGCCGAACCGAGGCCGCACCGGCCTCCGGATCCCCGCGGTTTGAGCGCTTCGCGCGGTTCACCCCACCCGCCGGCGCATCGTGCGGTGCGGGATCCCGGCGTCGTCGAACTCGGGCCCCTCGGCCGCGAACCCGAACCGCTCGTAGAAGCCGACCGCCCGCAGCTGCGCCGCGGCGACCACTTCGGCCAGGCCGCACTCGCGCGCGACGGCGACGAGCCGTTCGAGGAGCGCCGCGCCGACGCCGCGCCCGCGCCATTCGGCCCGCACGGCCATCCGGCCGAGCCGGCCGTCGGGAGCCAGGCGTCCGGTGCCGATCGGCCGTCCGGCCTCGTCGCGGACCAGCAGATGCAGGGCCACCGGGTCCAACTCGTCGACCTCCAGCTCGCGCGGCACCCGCTGCTCCTCGATGAACACGGCGCGACGCACCGCGTACAGCTCCGCCTCCGAGGTCGCCCAATCGGTCGCCTCGAGCGTGAACTTCGGCGTGGAATCGACCCCGGCCATCGCGCACGCCCCTCCCCGGGGGCGGCCGATCGGAGCACCTGCACCACCGCGACGTCAACCGAGCGGTCCGCCGCCTGCTGCGCCGCCCGGTCGGGCCGCGAGCTCACCGCGTGCGCCCCCGGTGGACCGCTCCGCGGCGGGGCGATAGACTGACCGGCGATGGAACACCACCCCCGAAGGACCCGGCGCGCTCGGTTGCTCGTGCTCGCGGCGCTGGCGCTGGTCGCGGCCTGCGGCGGCGGCGACAGCGACGACGACACCGACGTCCCCGCGGACACTCCGTTCGACCAGCCGGTGGACGGCGACGCCGACGTCGGCCCAGAAACCCGCGACGACGTCGGTTCCCCGGACGACACCTTCGTGCCGCCGGACGTGCCGGTCGACGACGCCATCGCGATCCTCGAGCTGCACTCGCTCGACCTGTGGGCCCGGCCGCTGGCCGCCGACGCCCGGCTGACCGGCACGCTGGGCGGCGTCCCGCTGGGCGGGACCGACGTCCCGGTCGCCTGGATCCCGTTGACGGAGTACGGCGACCTCGAGCTCCGCCTCTCGGCGCCCGACTTCGAGACGCTGCACCTCACGGGGAACCTGCACTTCCTCGACGGAATCGACAGCCTGGACGTGCGGCTCGCGGCGGACAGCCCCGGCGCGGGGCTCTCCGTGACCGAGGAGACGCGGGAGGTCGGTGGTCGCCTGCTGCAGGTCTACTCGGTGTTCCTCGGCCTGCGCCACCGCTGGTTCTCGGCGCAGGCGCGGCCGATGCGGCGCGGCAACGAGGTGGCACTGCTGATGGACGGCGAGGAGGCGTGGCGCGAGATCCACGCCGCGCTGCTCGCCGCGGAGCACACGGTCCACATCTCGACCTGGTGGTGGGAGTCCGACGCCGAGCTGCTGCGCGACGCGGCGACGCATCCGTACCTGACCGAGGCCGAGCGGTGGCACGACACGATCTTCGGCACGCTGAGCGCGCTGCCGTCCGGCGTCACGCGGCGCGTGCTGGTCGGCCAGTTCTGGGGCCAGGACTCGATCCTGACCTGGATGAACACCGATCCCGAGCTGCGGGCGGTGGCGGAACGACCCGGGGACGGCTTCGAGTTCATGGGCCAGGCGAACCCCAGCTCCGGCGTCTTCTGGTTCGTCCCGACGCCGTTCCGGTTCGGCGACCGGGTACGGGCCGTCCATCCGGAGTTCGCCGGACGGACGTTCGCACCGGAGGAGGAGCTCGCCTCGCGCGTCCCGGCGCGTGAGGTCGATCTGACCGACTGGCCGATCTCGGTGGATGTCGAGCACGCCTCGTACCACCAGAAGTTCGTGGTGCTCGACGGCGGCCTGGCCTACGTCGGCGGGATGAATTTGCGCAACAACGACTGGGACACCAGCCGGCACGAGGTGTTCGAGGCGCGGCGGATGCCGTTCGACGCCACGACCGCCGAGCGGCGGGAGGTGCTGGACCGCGAGGCGCTGCCGGCGCAGGGACCGCGCAAGGACTACCAGTTCCGCATCCGCGGCCCCGCCGCCATGGATGTCGAGGACGTGTTCCACGCCCGCTGGAACCACGCCATCGCCGAAAGCGTGGAGCACTCGGAGTACAGCTCGCACTACGCGCCGCGGACCGACGTGGGCGAGGTCGCCGGCGGCGTCCCGGTACAGATCACGACCACGCTCCCCGACCCGTTCTGGGAGCACGGCATCGCCGAGACCTGGTTCAACGCCGTGGCCAACGCCGAGCGCTTCATCCTGATCGAGGACCAGTACTGGCGCATGCCGATGATGCTCGACGCGCTCGTCGCCCGCATGACCGCCGTCCCGGACCTGCGGCTCGTGGTGATCACGAAGCCGATCAACGAGTGGGCCGACCCCGGGTGCTACTGGACCTACCGTTTCGACGAGGAGCTGCGCACGCGCTTCCCGGGCCGGTACCGCACCTACCAGCTCCGCGCGTTCGACACCCAGGTCACCTGGGGCTGGGACGAGACCGAGTGCCGGTTCGTCGACATCGATGTGCACTCGAAGCTGCTGATCGTCGACGACCGGTTCCTGTCCGTCGGCTCGTGCAACAAGAACAACCGCGGACTGGTCTACGAGGGCGAGATGAACGCGGCGGTGCTGGACGAGGCGACGGTGCGCGAGGCGCGCCGCCGGGTGCTGGCGAACCTGATGCCCGGGACGACCCCGGTCGACGACGTCGCCGGCTGGTGGGTCCAGTTGGAGAACGCCGCCGCCTGGAACGACCAGGTGCGCGAGAACTGGGACCTCGCGGGCGACGACATCAGCCTCGACGGCGCGCCGTTGCCCACCGCGTACACGCCGGTCGGGTTCCTCTACGGGCTGGCCTTCGGCGACCCGTCCGACTGCCTGATCGAGTCGATCGGCCCCGACATGACGAAACCCTGAGGAGGGAGCCGGCTGCATGACCACTCTCCGGTTCGCCCGCGCCCTGGCCCTCGCCGCCCTGTGCACACTCGGCCCGTTGGCCTGCGGCGACGACTCGTCGGCGACCGACGCCGACGACGACGGGCTCCTCGACGGCGAGAACGACTTCGGGCCCGACGCGGACGCCGATGCCGACGCGGGGCCGGACGACGGCGCCGCGGACGACGCGCTTCCCGGGGATGCTCCGGCCGAGGACGCCGTCGAGCTCGTGGAGGAGGCGCCGCCGCCGCCGGTGACCGCGTCCGCCTCGCTCGACCTGCTGCCGGCCGCGGACCCGAAGCTCGAGGGGTTCGACGGCTGGCCGCTGACGTTCGAGGTGGACCCCGCGGGCCGGCTCGGCCTGCGCTGCCGCGTCACGCTGGCCCGCCCGGCGGGCACGCTGGCGGTGCTCGACGGCACGCTGGACGCGACGCCGTGCACGGCGACCTGGGACGGCCGCGACACCGCCGGCGCCTGGCTCGCGCCCGGCGTCCTGACCGCCACCGCCGAGATCCTCGCCGCCGCCGCGGACGACGTGCTGGCGACGGCGGAGGCGGAGCTGGAAGTGGTCCGGCTTGGCATCCGCCAGCTCCAGCTCCAACCCGCGACGCCGGGCGAGCGGGTCGATCTGCTGTGGGCGGCGATGGGCGGCGTCGACGACGGGTGGTGGCTGTTCCCGCAGGACGCCGCGCCGTGGGGCCTCGACCGCGACGCCGCGGAGCCGGCCGCCGCGGTCGACCTCGAGTTGGCCGACGGGACGCCGCGCCCGCTCCCCGCGCCGTGGGACGACTTGCGATCGCCGCCGCTGGACGACGCCTCCGCGGACGGATCCGAGCAGGACACGTTCAACCTGCCCACCGCCTGGTCCGCCGGGTCGCTGCTCGACGCGACGGCGACGCTCTCGTCCGACGTGGCCGGGACGCCCGGCGGCGGCGCGCCGACGCTCTGCGAGGTGCGCGTGGCGGCCCCGGAAGGCACGAGCCTCGTCGGCGAGGCGACGTTCGTCCCCGGCGGCACGGTGACGGTCCGGACGGGCGCCTCGCCCGTCCCCGCGGTCCAGCGGGCGGAGCTGGCGCTGGCCTGGAGGTTCGAGGCGCGCCGGGCGGACGGTCCGTGGGTTCCGCTCCCGGGCGCCGTCACGACGAGCCACCGGCTCTACGGCGTGGTGGGCCCCGAGACGTTCCCCGACGTCGGGGTGCCGCACCTGGCGTGGGTCGACGTGCTGGACCTGGTGGCCGGCTGGGTCGCCGGCGCGACCGCGGACCCGGCGCTCGTCGCCGGGCACATCGTCGCCGGCGTCTACCACACGCTCGGGCTGCGCTACGACAATTGGCGCGGGGCGAGCGCCTACTCGGACTACCCGGACGGCTGGGAGGACGGCGTGTTCTTCGCCGGCGCGTTCCAGCGCCGGGACTACGGCTCGCGGATCAACTGCTCGGACGCGGCGGGGATCGTCGGGGCGTACGCCAACATGCTGGGCATCGACCTGCGCTACCACATCCTGACGCACGCCACGGCCGAGCGTTTCGACCTGAACTACATCCAGCCGATCGGCTTCGCGGTGTTCGACGAGACGCCGTTCCTGTTCGGCGGCGGCGCGTTCAGCTACCACGCGGTGGCCGGTCCGCCCGACGGCTCGATCTACGACGCGACGCTGGCCCTGGACGGCGACGGCGACCCGACGGCGCCGCCGCACACGTTCCTGCTGGCCGAAGGGCTGGCGCCCACGGACTACCTGTTCGACCTGTCGTCGGAGTGGGACGAGATCCTCGTCGAGTACGACGAGACGGTGGAGCTGCGATGAACACCCCGCTCCTCGGATGCCTGGTGTGGCTCGCGCCGCTCGCCGCGGCGGCGGAGCCGGTGGTGCACGGCGGCGTGTCGGTGGACGAGCTGACGCCGGCCGGGATGCAGCGGCTGTCGGTCACCGGGCCGACCGCGCCGGACCGGCCGGTGCGACTGGTCTACGG
>CAZMRP010000027.1:0-18340 GCA_964568275.1 uncultured Myxococcales bacterium | reverse complement strand
CCCGAACCGAGGCCTCGGGAAGCCCGTCGGAAGACTTGCCTGGGTCGGGCGCCCGCGCTACTCCGCCCGCCGATGCCACAACAACACGTCCTTCTGCCGCTGCTTCCCCCGCGCCTCGCGCTCCACGTACACCGGTCGCATCGTCGCCGGGTCCAGCCCCGTCGCGTACATCACCCCGGACGCCGTCCCCGGCGTCGGCGTGAAGATCTGCACCTGCTCCACCCGCACGTTCCGCTCCCGCAGGAACGACGCCAGCTCCACCGCGTCCTCCAGCCGCGCCCCCGGATGCGCCGCCATCAAGTACGGCAACACGTACTGCCGCCGCCCCGCTCCCCGCACCAGCCGCGCATGCCGCTCCAGGAACTTCCCAAAACCGTCCCCCGCCGGCTTCCGCATCAACCCGAGCACCCCCGGCACCACGTGCTCCGGCGCCACCTTCAAGTGGCCGCTCGTGAACTCCCCGCACAACGCCTGCATCACCGCGTCCGACTCCAGCGCCAGCTCGAGCCGTACCCCCGTCGTCACGAACAGGTGCTTCACCCCAAAAACCCGCCGCGCCCGCCGCAACAGCCGGACCCACCCCTCCTGGTCCAGCCGCAGCTCCGGACAACGCCTCGGCCACAGACACGACACCCGCCCGCATGACCCCTCCCGGCCGCAGACCGCCCCCCACAGGTTCGCCGTCGGCCCCCCGACGTCCGCCACCGTCCCCCGGAACTCCGGATGCCCCGCGATCCGCTCCACCTCCGCGACGATCGACCCCGCCGACCGGCTCGCCACCCGCTTGCCCTGGTGCGCCGCGATCGCACAGAACGCACAACCTCCCCCACAACCCCGGTGCGCCGTCACCGAGAACCGCACCTGCTCCAACGCCGGCACCCGCGCCCCCCGGTGCACCGGGTGCACCTCCCGCGTGAACGGCAACCCGTAGATGCGGTCCAGCTCCGCCGCCGCCGGCAACGGCCAGGGCGCGTTCGCCACCACCCGCATCCCCGCGCACGTCTGCCACTGCCGCCCCTCCCGCGTCCGCTCGAACAACCCCCACGCCCGGGCGTGCTCCGCCGCGTCCCCCTGCACCGCCTCGCACGACGGCAACTCCACCCCGTCCCCCGGCGCCGGCGCCGACGCCGGCTCCCGGTACACCACCCCAAGAACGTCGCGCACCGCCGCCCACCGCGGGTCGCCTCGCCGCCCCCACGACGCGCTCCTCGGCCCAACCACCTCCCGCCCGAGAGCATCCAGCCGCCGCACGATCTCCAACAGCGGCCCCTCCCCCATCCCGTGCACCAGCACGTCGACCGCACCGTCCATCAACAACGGCCGCCGCACCGCGTCGTCCCAGTAGTCGTAGTGCGCGAACCGCCGCAGCGACGCCTCGAGACCCCCCGCCACCACGAACGCCGCCGCCCCGAACACCCGCCGGATCGCGTTGCCGTAGGCCAACACCGCGCGGTCCGGTCGCCCCCCCGCCCGACCCCCCGGCGCGTACGGATCGTCGGACCGCCGGCGCCGCTGCGCCGTGTAGTTCGCCACCATCGAGTCCAACGCCCCGGCCGTCACCCCGAAACACAACCGCGGCAAACCCAGCCGACCCACGTCGTCCCCCGCCGGGTCCGGCCGCGCGATCACCCCCACCCGATACCCGTGCGCCTCCAACCACCGGCCCAACAGCGCCGCAGGAAACGACGGGTGGTCGACGTGCGCGTCCCCCGTCACCAGCACCACGTCGCAACGGTCCCAGCCCCGCGCCCGCAGCTCCGCCCGCGTGGCCGGCAGCTGCACCGATACGACCGGCGAAGGGCGACTCATCGAACCGTCAGCGACAGTCCACCAGCGCGTCGCTCGGCGCGCCGGTCAGACAGTCGGCCCGCGTCGCGCAGCCGATCAGACACGACGGGCCCGGCTCGTACGTCGGCAGCCGGCAACCGTACCCGTCCACCGTGAACGCTTCCCGACACTCGACGTCGGACTCGCAGTACCACGCGCAAACCCCGCCCTCGCAGTGGTACAGCAGGTCGGCGGCCGTCCCCGTCGTCCGACAGTCCACATCGGAACCGCACGCGCGCTGGCAGGCCGAAATACCCGTGAAGTCCGCCGTCCGGCACGCCGCCCCCGCCCCCGCCCAGCCGCACTCGCCGTCCCCCACGCACGGACGCATCCCGCACGCCCCGTCCCGACAGACCATCAACACGTCGCTCGCCACCCCGTACCGGCAGTCGGCGTCGACCGCGCACAACTTCAGACACGCGCGACGCGCCGCCACCGACACCTCGCGACACACCCACCCCGCCCCGTACGCCGTCACGCACGCCCCGTCCCCGGAACACTCGTAGCGACAGGTCGGCGCCGCCGGCGCCGCGTCGTCCACGGCGGCATCGTCCGGGACCACCGCGTCGTCGCCCGGAAATACCCCGTCCTCCACCACCACCGCGTCGCCGTCCGCGTCCGCGTCCGCCCCCGACGGCACCTCGCCCGACCCCTCGTCGGTCCGCACCACGTCGAAGTACGTCGTGTCGTCCGACGACGCAGCACACCCGAGGACGCCGACGCACACCCCGACCAGTGCCTTCCGCATCGCTCCGCCCTCCCGTCGCCATCATGAAGGCTCGCCCGCCTCGCGTCCACCACCCCCGCTCTTCACGTTCGTCGTCGTCGTGGTCGTGGTCGTCGTCGTGGTCGTGTGGTAGATACCCGCCATGACGCGGGTGTTAATCCTCGACGGCTCCCTCCACCGGGACATCTACCGCCCCGACGAACACTGGCGGAAACTGCTCGGCGACCTCCCCGCCGACGCCGTCCACCTCCCCTCCGGCTCCCCCGTCCCCCCCCTCGACCCCTACTCCCACCTGATCGTCACCGGCTCCGAAGCCTCCATCGTCGAGCCCGCCCCCTGGTACGACCCCGCCGTCCACGCCGTCCGCCGCGCCGCCGAGGCCGGTCTGCGCATCCTCGGCTCCTGCTGGGGACACCAACTCCTCGCCCTCGCCCTCTCCGGCCCCGCACACGTCCGCCGCTCGCCCACCCCCGAGGTGGCCTGGATCGAAATCGAACGGACGGCGGTCGACGAACTGCTCGCCGACCTGCCGGAACGGTACTGGGTCTTCGCCTCGCACTTCGACGAAGTGCACGCACCGCCGGCACCGTGGCGCGTCCTCGCCCGCAGCCCCCGCTGCCCCGTCCACGCCATGCGCTGGGGCCATCGCCCGGTGTGGGGCGTCCAGGCCCACCCCGAAATCGACCCGCCCACCGCACGCCTGCTGCTGGAAGGCTTCCTGCGCTACGCTCCGCAGCACGCCGCCGTCGTGCGGCCGGCCCTGGCCGCCACCCCCCACGACGACGCGACGGCCGCCGCCATCACGGCCCGGTTCCTCGGGCCGCAGTGAGGAACATGCCATGCTGAACGAACTGCGACGGGTCGACCCCGAAATCTACGAGGCCGTCCGCAACGAGGTCCGCCGCGAACACGTCGAGATCGAGATGATCGCCAGCGAGAACTACGTCTCGCTCGCCGTCCTCGAAGCCCAGGGCTCCGTGCTCACCAACAAATACGCCGAAGGCTACCCGGGCAGACGCTACTACGGCGGCTGCGAACACGTGGACGTCGCCGAATCGCTCGCCATCGAACGCGCCAAACGCCTGTTCAAGGCCGAACACGTCAACGTCCAGCCCCACTCCGGCTCCCAGGCCAACATGGCCGTCTACTTCTCCGTCCTCAAACCCGGCGACCGCCTGCTCGCCATGCGCCTCGACCACGGCGGTCACCTGTCCCACGGCCACCCCAAGAACGTCTCGTCCTGGATCTTCGAGATCGTCAACTACGGCGTCCACCGCGAGACCGAACGCCTCGACCTCGACGAGGTCCGACGCGTCGCCCGCGAGTCGCAGCCCAAGCTGATCGTCGTCGGCGCCTCGTCCTACCCCCGCGCCATCGACTTCGAACCCTTCCGCCGGATCGCCGACGAGGTCGGCGCCCTGCTGATGGCCGACATCGCCCACATCGCCGGCCCCGTCGCCGCCGGCCTCCACCCCGACCCCGTCCCCCACTGCGACTTCGTCACCACCACCACCCACAAGACCCTCCGCGGACCCCGCGGCGGCATCATCATGTGCAAGGCCCGACACGCCAAGGTCGTCGACTCCACCGTCTTCCCCGGCGCCCAGGGCGGTCCCCTGATGCACGTCGTCGCCGCCAAGGCCGTCGCCCTCAAGGAAGCCCTCCACCCCGGCTTCCACCGCTACCAGGAACAAATCCTCGCCAACGCCCGCGCGCTCGCCGAGGCCCTCGCCGCCAAGGACTTCCGCCTCGTCACCGGCGGCACCGACAACCACATCGTCGTCGTCGACCTCACCAACCGCGGCCTCACCGGCATCGAAGCCACCCACGTCCTCGACCGCGTCGGCGTCACCGTCAACAACAACCAGATCCCCTTCGACCCCCTCCCCCCCACCAAGTCCAGCGGCATCCGCCTCGGTACCCCCGCCATCACCACCCGCGGCATGGGCGAAGACGAAATGCGACAGCTCGCCGGCATCATCGCCCGCGCCATCGACAGCCGCGCCGACAAGTCCGTCCTCCAACACCTCCGCAACGAAGCCCTCGATCTCGCCGACCGCTTCCCCATCTACCCCGGCATCCTCCGCCGCCTCTACGAACAGGAACGCGGCGCCTACGAGTTCCCCGATCCCCACTAGCACCCCCCGACCCCGCGCTCGCGCTCGCCCCCCCACGCCCCCCTCCCGCTCACCCATGAACCCAACCCCGCGCCATCACGACAATTCCAGGTATCGACAAAAAAAGCTCCATTCCACCTGACAATGTTTGTCCAGATATTATCATCCAGAGCGCCGGGAGTGACGGTCACTCCCCAGAACAACGGGAGGCAAGAACCATGAAGAAGACGACGCAGAAAATGATGGTCTGAAGCCTGGCGCTGGCCGCCTTGGCCCTGGTCCCAGGTGCAACCGGATGCGACGACGGCAGCTCCACCACGACCCCGGAACCGGGAGAATCCCGGCTGCGCGTGGTCCACCTGTCCGCCGATGCCCCGGCCGTGGACGTCCTGGCCGACGGCGCCGACCGGGTGGTGACCGGTCTGGCCTTCGGCGAAGGCACCGCCTACCTCACCGTCGATGAGGGCACCTACGACTTCGCCGTGGTCCCCGCGGGCGGCGCCGTCGACGACTCCGTCCTCGACATCAACGACCTGATGCTCGAGGCCGACGGCTACTACACCGCCGTCGCCTACGGCGAGCTGGCCTCCATCTCCGCGCTCCTCCTCGAGGACGACTTCGACGGACTCGACGCCGGCAACATCCGCGTCCGCGCCATCCATACCGCCAGCGCCGTCGGCGAGGTCGACATCTGGAACATCCCCGAGACCGGCGACCCCGCCCCACTCTACGAGAACGTCCCCTTCGGCGTCGCCGGCGACTACCTCGACCTCCCCGCCGCCGCCTACACCCTCGGCTTCGACGTCGACAACGACGCCTCCCCCGACGTGATCTTCGAACTCCCCGCACTCCCCGCCGGCACCGTCGCCAACGTCTTCGCCGTCAGCGACACCTCCGGCGTCTACCTCCTCGCCCAACTCGAGGACGGCACCCTGGCCCGCGTCGACCCCACCCCGTAACCCGAACCCACTCCTCCTCCCTCCCGGCAAGCACCCCGTCCCCCCCTCCCGGGGGCGGGGTGCCACCTCGACCGGATCACGGTCGGATCCTGCCCCGACGACACAACCCACCTTCGTCGAACGTCGGGACCGAAACGTCTGGACCGGAACCTGCGCCGCGCTAGAGATGACCGGCCATGCCGAACTGCGTCAGCGCCATGTCGAACTCCTCGTAGCCGTGGAACAGCCGCACCCCCGTCCGCGCCCCGACCAACCCGTGCCCCTCCGGCAACCCCACCCACGTCTCGACCCGCTCCACCAGCCGCCGCAACAACCCCGACAACGCCGTCCGCTCCGACGACGTCACGTCCCGCACCACCGACAACAACAACAACTCCGCCCGACTCCCCTCCACCGCCAGCCGGATGTCCGCCTCCGGCAGGTTCGGGCCCAGATACACCGGCTCGAAACCCCGACTCGCACACAACAACCCCCCCACCAGCGCCCCGAACTCGTGCAGATGACCCGGGGGCGTCGTCACCACCACCCGCCGCGACCCCGCCTGCGGAACGCTCCACTGCAACAGGTTCGTCAGCAGCCCCCGCACCTGCGCCGACACCAGATGCTCGTGCGCCACGCTCACCTCACCCCTCGACCACGACTCGCCCACCTCCCGCAACACCGGCAACACCACCCGCCACGCCAGGTCCGTCGGCGAACTCACCAGCGCCGCCCGCGTCAGGATCTCTCCCGACCGCCGCACCTCGAACCGCCGCACCGCCTGCAGGTACTCCCGCCGCACCCGCGCAAACACGTCCTCCTCCCCCGACCCCTCCGCCGCACCCTCCGCCGTCCCGGGAACCCCCGCCGCCAACTCCTCGAGCCGCCCCGTCGACAGCCGCGCCACGTCCCCGATCCGGTGCCCCCGCTCCACCAGCCGCCCCAACAACGTCAGCCGACGCACGTCCGCCCCCGAGAACTTCCGCGTCCCCCCCGCCGTCCGCGACGGCTCCACCGCCCCGTACCGCAGCTGCCACTTGCGAATCGTGTCCGGACTCAAACCGGTCAGCCGCACGACCACCCGCATCGAATATCGCCCCGCATCCCCGGCACGACTCTTCGTCATCCGGACACGCTAACTCGCTTGTCCGATGTTTGTCCAGATCAAATCCAGGGGGATCGGGCGCGCCGCGACGGGCTCGCTACTCGGGGTCCCGCCGGGCCAGCCGCGACGGGCTCGCTACTCGGGGTCCCGCCGGGCCAGCCGCGGCCGACGACGACGCCGCGCCGCCGCCGGCTCCCCACACGGCGCCGGCCCCACCACCTCGCGCAGGAACTTCTCCAACCGCAGGCAGATCAGATCCGGATGCTCGATCGGCGAGGTGTGCGTCCCCAGCGGCAACACCTGCAACTCCGACCCCGGGATCAGGTTGTGCATCCGCTTCTGCACCGCGATCGGCGTCAGCCGGTCCTTGTCCCCCGCGAAGATCAACGTCGGCACCCGGATGTCCTTGAGATATCCCCGCGCCGAATGCTCGTTCGCATACCGCAGCATCGTCAGGAACAACCCGATGTCCATGTCCGCCACGTGCTCGAGGTACGGCATGAAGTCGTCGACCTTCACCAGCGCGTGGTTGATCTCCAACAGCACCGAGACCCAGAAACCCCACCGCGTCGGCAGCAGGTTGTGCCAGACCTGCCAGAACAACCGCTCGTGGTTCTGGTACGCCCGGCTCAACACCGGCAGGAACCGCTCCAAGACGTCGCTGTTGTAGCTCGACCGCAACGGATGCTCGAAACACCCGCAGATCGGCACCAGCGCCGCCACCCGCTCCGCATGCCGGTGGTGGAACTCCAGGATCACCTGCGTCCCCATCGAATGCCCCAGCAACACCGCCCGGTCGATCCTCAACTCCTCCAGCAACCGGTACAGGTCGTCCGCCAAATCCCCGATCTGCAGGTGCGAGAAGTCCGCCGGCGCGTCCGACTTGCCGTGCCCCCGGTAGTTCCACCGCACGATGCGGAACTGCGGCGCGAACCACGTGTGCAGGTACTTCCACGCGTACTGGTCGCACGCGATGCCGTCGCAACAGACAATCGTCGGCCCGCCGCTCCCCGCGTCGTTGTAGTAGATCCGCGTCCCGTCGAACGTGTGGAAGAATCCCTCGCGCAAGGTGGTGCTCATCGTGGCGCGATCCGACCCCGGACCCCGCCGCCTGTCAAGCACCGCCGGCCGGCCGGGCACGCAGCGCCTGCAGGAACCGCCCGAAGGAGTAGACGATGCTCACCACGATCAGCCCCCCGACCACCCAGTGGAACTGCGCCAGCCACGCCATCCCGAACCACGACGGCCACCGGATCGCCGCCGCAAACAACGCCGGCAGGTAGAACTCCACCGCCAGGTTCGCCGCCCGGCCCGCCCACGTCGGCGTGATGTGCATCGAACGCCCCCGACCCCACACCAGGAACACCCCCGCCAACGCCCCCGCGAAACGGAACACGATCAGGAAACCCAGCCACGGCGCCAACCAGCCCCCGAACCACAGCCCCGGCGCGAACCACGTCGCCAGGAACACGTCCGACACCGGGTCCGCCAGCCGTCCCCACTCCGAACGCATCCCGCAAAAACGCGCGATCTGCCCGTCCAACAGGTCCGAACCGACCACGTAGACCAGCGGCCACAACACCAGGTCGGCCTCCGGCCGCAACGCCACCGCGTGCACCGCCGAAAAACACACCAGCGGCGCCAAGGTCATCCGGTTCAACGTCAGACCGTTCGGAATCAGGAACCCCCGGTGCGCCACCCCGTCCGCCCGCCGCACCAGGTCCAGATGCGCGTAGCTCAGGAACGTGAAACCCCCGAACCACACCGCCTCCACCGCCACCGCCACCGCCCAGTCCCCCGGCGACAGCCACCGCCGCATCACCACCAGGATCCAGACCGCCAACGCCGCGCCGAACACCGTCCAGGCCAGAAATCCGAGCTGCCGGCCCCGCACCGCCGAGGCGCTCCGCAACCCGTACCGCAGCGCCGACAGCATCGTCGGCACCAGCCGCACCCCCCGCAACCCCCCGCGCTCCGCCAGGTCGATCAACGACGCCGAAACCCGCACGCCCGACGCCCCCACCGGACCCGCAGCCCGCCGCTCGTCCCTCCGCTCCGTCACGGCGACGCACCATAGAGGACCCGCGGGTCGACCTGCAACCCACGCCCCGTTTTCTGGTATGGTCCCCGCCATGCCGACCACCTATCGCGACGCCGGAGTGGACATCGACGCCGGAAACGAGCTGGTGCGCCGCATCGCCCCGCTGGCACGCCGCACCCGACACCCCCAGGTCCTCACCGACCTCGGCGGCTTCTCGGGCCTCTGCGCCCTCCCCCCGGGAATGCACGACCCCGTCCTCGTCGCCTCCACCGACGGCGTCGGTACCAAACTCAAACTCGCCTTCCAACTCGACCGCCACCACACCGTCGGCATCGACCTCGTCGCCATGTGCGTCAACGACCTCGTCTGCGTCGGCGCCCGACCCCTGCTCTTCCTCGACTACTTCGCCACCGGCAAACTCGACGTCGACCGCGCCGAGCTCGTCATCAAAGGCATCGCCGACGCCTGCGCCGCCTGCGGCTGCGCCCTCCTCGGCGGCGAAACCGCCGAGCTCCCCGGCTTCTACGCCCCGGGCGAATACGACCTCGCCGGCTTCGCCGTCGGCGTCGTCGAACGCGCCGAAATCCTCGACGGCCGCTCCGTCGCCGCCGGCGACGCCTTGCTCGGCATCGCCTCCACCGGCGTCCACTCCAACGGCTTCTCCCTCGTCCGCCGCATCGTCGCCGACGCCCACCTCGACCTGCAACACTCCCCCCCAGGCTTCAACCGACCCCTCGGCGAACTGCTGCTCGAACCCACCCGCCTCTACCCCCCGGTGCTCGCCGCCCTCCGCGCCGCAGCACGTCCCAAAGCCGTCGCCCACATCACCGGCGGCGGACTGCTCGAAAACCCCCCCCGCGTCGTCCCCGCAGGTCTCGGCCTCCGCTTCGACCGCCGGGCCTGGCCCGAACCACCCGTCTTCGACCTGCTCCGCAAGGCCGGCTCCGTCCCCGAACAGGAAATGCTCCGCACCTTCAACCTCGGCCTCGGCCTCGTCGTCGTCCTCGACCCCGCCGAACTCGACGCCGCCCGCAACGCCGTCCGCGCCCTCGACGTCGATGCCTGGCCCGTCGGCGAAATCGTCCCCGCCCCGGGCCCCCAACGGGTCTGGCTCTAGGATCCCGGCGTGACGCGGCGCTTCTACGACGTGATCGTCCTCGGCGCGGACCTCGGTCCCCTGCTCACCGCCGCCATCCTCGCCAAACGCGGCTTCCGCGTCCTCGTCCTCGGCTGCGGCACCCTCGACGACGCCTACGACGAGGACGGCCTCCGCCTCCCCCGCTGGCCCTCCTACTTCGCCGTCGGCGATACCCCCATCGTCCGCCGCGTCTTCAGCGACCTCGCCCTCTGGCAGATCCTCCGCCGCAAACTCCTCCCCCTCGAACCCTCCTACCAGATCGTCCTCCCCCGCGCCCGCCTCGACGTCTCCCGCGACCGCACCCGCTACGCCGAAGAGTGCGCTCGCGAGTTCGGCGCCGACGACGCCCGCGCCATCGAGGCCTTCTACGCCCGCGTCGATGCCCTCAACCACCGCCTCGACGAGTTCCTCGCCGAAGACCTCCCCCTCCCCCCGGACGGCTTCCTCGAACGACGCCGGTTCCAGCGCGCCTCGCTCCAGAACCCGTTCGGGCCCTACGGCGACGGCGACGCCGTCTGGGGCGACCTCCCCGAAAACCACCCGTTCCGCCTCGCCGTCCTGACCCAGGTCCGCTGCGCCCTGCACGGCGACACCACCGTCCCCACCCCCCTCCAGATCGTCCGCCTCCACGCCAGCTGGCAGGGACACGGCGCCCTCCCCGAAGGCGGCCTGGCCGGCCTGCGCGCCTTCCTCCGCGAACGGATCCTCCTCCACGCCGGCGAGATCGAGCTCGACGACGCCGCCGCCGAAATCGTCATGCGCCGCGGCCGCGCCGTCGCCGTCCGCCGCGAACGCGACGAAGAACCGACCGGCGCTCAGTACGTCGTCGCCGGCCTGGAAACCGAACGCCTGCTGCCCCTGTTCGGCAACTCCGTCCCCCGCGCCCTCGCCGAAGCCGCCGCCGCCTGCCGCCCCCGACAACGACGCTTCACCTGCAACCTCGTCGTCCGCCGCGAGGTCGTTCCCGTCGGCATGGCCCGACACGCCTGCTTCGTCCCCGAACCACCCTACCTCCCCATCGAGGACAACCTCCTGCTCCTCGAAGTGTCGCCCCTCGACGACGACCGCGCCGTGATCTGCGTCCAGGCCTTCGCCCTCGTCGACCGCCTCGAGGCCGAACCCGACTACCTCGCCGGACTCGCCCGCCGCATCGTCGACCGCGTCGCCTGGCTCGTCCCCTCCCTCGAGAAACACCTGCTCGCCGTCAGCTCCCCCTGGATGCTCCCCGAACGCACCGGTGCCGGCGGCGCCCGCGTCCCCCCCGCCGAACGCCTCGAACGCTCCCCCGCCCGCATGCCCGCACTCCCCCGCATCCCCGAACACTCCAGCCTCGGACTGACCTGCCTCTCACACCGCCTGGCCGGCCGACACCTGTTCCTCACCGGCCGCGACGTCATCCCGGGCCTCGGCGACGAAGGCGTCTTCCTCTCCGCCTGGACCGTCGCCCGGATCATCACGCAGAAAAACCCGCGGCGCGTCCGCCTGCGCCGCGAACTGGGCTCGATGATCGAGTCGGGTTGAACGGAGGCTCCAGATGCAGCACCTCGCCGTCGTCATCCTCGCCGCAGGCCAGGGCACCCGCATGAAGTCCGCCACCCCGAAACTGCTGTTCGAACTCGCCGGCCGACCCCTCGGCGCCTGGCCCGTCGCCGCCGCCCTCGCCCTGCACCCCACCCGCGTCGTCGTCGTCGTCGGCCACGGCCGCGAAACCCTCGTCCCCGCCCTCCAGGACCGCTTCCCCGACGCACCGCTCGCCTTCGCCGTCCAACACCAACAGCTCGGCACCGGCCACGCCCTGCGCTGCGCCCTCCCCTCCCTGCCCCGCGGCACCCGCCGCGTCCTCGTCCTCTGCGGCGACGCACCCCTCGTCCGCCCCGAACCCCTCCGCTCCCTCCTCGCCCGCACCCGCCGCCGGACCCTCGGACTCCTCACCTCCGTCGTCGAGGACCCCGCCATGTACGGCCGCGTCGTCCGCGACCCACGGGGACGCGTGACCCGCATCGTCGAACACCACGACGCCACCGCCGCCGAACGCGCCCTGCGCGAGGTCAACCCCGCCGTCTATGCCTGCGACGTCGCCTTCCTCCGACGCGCCCTCCGCCGCCTCCGCACCGCCAACGCCCAGCGCGAACTGTACCTCACCGACGTCGTCGCCCTCGCCGCCCGCACGCCCGGCGGCGTCGCCGACCTCGCCGTCCCCTTCGACGACCTGCGCGGCGTCAACAACCGCCAAGAACTCGCCGCCGCCGAAGACGCCATGCTCGACCGCATCCGCCGCCAGTGGCAGCTCGCCGGCGTCACCATCCGACAACCGGACACCGTGCGCGTCGATGCCGACGTCCGACTCGCACCCGACGTCGAGCTCGGACCGGGAGTGCAGCTGCTCGGCCGCACCACCATCGCCCGCGGGACCGCCGTCGGGGCCGGCTGCATCCTCCGCGACACCACCGTCGGACCCCGCGCCACCCTCCTCCCCTACGTCGTCGCCACCGACAGCCGCATCGAACGCGAAGCACGCGTCGGCCCCTTCGCCCACCTCCGCCCCCACTCCGTCGTCGGCCCCCACGCCCACCTCGGCAACTTCGTCGAAACCAAGAACACCGTGCTCCACGAAGGCGCCAAGGCCAACCACCTCGCCTACCTCGGCGACGGCGAGATCGGCGCCCGCTCCAACGTCGGCGCCGGCACCATCTTCTGCAACTACGACGGCTTCGCCAAGTGGCGCACCGTCCTCGGCGAAGACGTCTTCGTCGGCTCCGATAGCCAGCTCGTCGCCCCAGTCACCGTCGGCGACCGCGCCTACGTCGCCTCCGGCTCCACCATCGTCGCCGACGTCCCCCCCGACGCCCTCGCCGTCGCCCGCGGCCGACAGGAAGTCAAGCCCGGCTACGCCCCCAGCCTCCGCCGCCGCCTCCGCGCCCGCAAACCGAAACGGTAGCAGCCCCACGCAGCCCCGCGCGACACGCGGGTCCAGCGCGCCGTCCCCCAATCCCCGACTTGCCCCTCCGCCTCCGCCGGATCATGATCACCCGGCACGGGAGGAGGGACCGATGGAACGAACGACGCCCCGCACCACCATCCTCTGGCTCGCGGCGACCCTCGCCACCACCGCTTGCCCCTCGACCACCACCCCCGACGCCCCCTGCGAACCGGGCGCCCTCCGCGGCCGACCCAACGCCTGCGGCCTCTGCGGCAACGGCACCCTCCACCAGCGCTGCACCACCACCCGCGCCTGGGAAGACCTGCAGTGCGAAGACCCCTTCGACCTCGACGACGACGGCTACGCCAACACCGCCTGCGACGCACTCCCCGGCGGCTGCTGCGTCCACCGCCCCGACTGCGACGACGCCGACCCCGCCGTCCATCCCGCACCCCTCGAATGCCGCGCCCGCGACCGCCGGTCCTGCTCCACCACCTGCGGCACCACCGGCTCCCAGACCTGCGACGACACCTGCACCTGGGGCCAGTGCCTCGGCTCGCGCGACGGCTGCAACGGCGTCGATGACGACTGCGACGGCGAAACCGACGAGGACGCCGCCTGCACCGCCGGCCAGCTCGTCGACTGCCTCACCACCTGCGGCTCCGCCGGCCGCGGCCCCTGCACCTCCGACTGCCTCCCACCCCTCGGCGCCGCCTGCAACCCGCCCGACGAATCCTGCAACGGCCGCGACGACGACTGCGACGGCACCACCGACGACGGCTTCCCCTGCGCCCGCGGGACCTTCCTCGCCTGCACCACCTCCTGCGGCTCCGCCGGCCGCGGCCGCTGCGACGCCGACTGCAACCTCCCCGCCGGCGACGACTGCCTGCCGCCCCCCGAGGACTGCACCAACGGCGTCGATGACGACTGCGACGGCGAAACCGACGAGCCCGAACCCGGCGGCTGCCGGCCCGGCGAAACCGTCGACTGCACCACCCCCTGCGGCTCCACCGGCTCCGGCACCTGCTCCGACGCCTGCTGGCCCCCCGATCCCGACGCTTGCACCCCGCCCGACGAATCCTGCAACGGCCGCGACGACGACTGCGACGGCGAAACCGACGAGACCTTCGCCTGCTCCCCCGGCACCAACCTCCCCTGCACCACCTCCTGCGGCTCCGCCGGCTCCGGCCCGTGCTCCGCAAGCTGCGAACCACCGTCCCCCGCCGACTGCACGCCCCCCGCCGAAACCTGCGGCAACGCCGCCGACGACGACTGCGACGGCGAGACCGACGAGGACTGCGACGGCGAGGACTGCTCCACCGTCGCCGCCCTCCCCCCCGCCCGCCTCGGCCCCGTCGACCTCTGCACCACCGCCAATGACGGCTCCGGCTCCTGCGGCGGCGACGGCGGCGAACGCGTCTATGCCTTCCACGTGGAGACCACCGCCACCTTCACCTTCTCCACCTGCAACGACTCGACCTCCGCCGATACCGTCCTCCACCTCCGCTCGACCTGCCTCGACCCCACCACCGAAACCGCCTGCAACGACGACGACCCGACCTGCTCCGTCAACCCCCACGCCTCCACCCTCTCCCTGACCCTCGAACCCGGAACCTACTTCCTCGTCCTCGACTCGCAGGCCGAAACCTGCGGCTGGGCCCAGCTCGACTGGAACTGACGCCTCGACCACCTCGTCCGACTCGACTCCCGTTCGACTTGACGGAACGCCGCGACACGTCTAAGTTCCCGCCCCGCGCGGCGAGGCCCCTCGAAGGTCCCTGGGGCACCCGAAACCCGCGCCAGGAGGCGAGTCATGGTCACGAAGATCGCGATCAACGGGTACGGCCGGATCGGACGCTGCGTTCACCGCGCACTGCTCGCAGGCAACGTCCCCGGGCTGGAAATCGTCGCCGTCAACGACATCACCGACGCCAAGACCCTCGCCCACCTGCTGAAGTACGACTCCGTCCACGGCACCCTCCAGCACGACGTGCGTACCGAAGGCTCCAACATCATCGTCGATGGCAAGTCCATCCCGGTCTACGCCGAGAAGGAGCCCGAGAAGCTCCCCTGGGGCCAGCTCGGCGCCACCGTCGTCCTCGAATGCTCCGGCAAGTTCACCGAACGCGCCGGCGCAGGCAAACACCTCGCCGCCGGCGCCAAGAAGGTCCTGGTCTCCGCCCCCTCCAAGGACCCCGACCTCACCGTCGTCTACGGCGTCAACCACCAGACCTACGACCCCGCCAAGCACCACATCATCTCCAACGCCTCCTGCACCACCAACTGCCTGGCCCCGATGGCCAAGATCGTCCACGAAACGGCCGGGATCGTCCGCGGACAGATGACCACCATCCACTCCTACACCAACGACCAGCGCATCCTCGATCAGCCCCACAAGGACCTCCGCCGCTCCCGCGCCGCCGCCATGTCCATGATCCCCACCACCACCGGCGCCGCCAAGGCCGTCGGTCTCGTCCTGCCCGAGCTCAAGGGCAAGATCGACGGCTACGCCGTCCGCGTCCCAACCCCCAACGTCTCCCTCGTCGACCTCACCGTCGAGGTCTCCAGGAAGATCACCGCCGAGGAGATCAACAAGGCGCTCAAGGCCGCCGCCGAAGGCCCGCTCAAGGGCATCCTCGCCTTCACCGAGGACCCGGTGGTCTCCATCGACTTCAACGGCACCAGCGTCTCCTCCACCGTCGACGGCGCCCTGACCAAGGTCGTCGGCGACACCTGCCTCAAGGTCTGCAGCTGGTACGACAACGAAATGGGCTTCTCCCACCGCATGCTCGACGTGCTGGCCATGATGGGGAAGTAGCACACCGCCGGATCACCACCACACCACCACGCCCGGAACGACACACCCGGCGCTCGAGGGGTTGGCAATGCCGAATATGAAGAGCCTGGATGACCTGGACGTCGGCGGCCGACGCGTCTTCGTGCGCGTCGACTTCAACGTCCCCCTCAAGGACGGCAAGGTCAAGAGCGACGCCCGCATCCGCGCCGCCCTCCCCACCCTCGAACACCTCCGCGCCCAGGGCGCCCGACTCGTCCTCGCCAGCCACCTCGGCCGACCCAAGGGCAAACGCACCCCCGAGTTCTCCCTCGAACCCGTCGCCGCCAGACTCGCCGAAATCCTCGACGGCGAAGTCCGACTCGCCGATGACTGCATCGGCGACGGCGCCCGCAAGGTCGCCCAGGACCTCCGCGACGGCGACGTCGCCGTCCTCGAGAACCTCCGCTTCCACAAGGCCGAGGAGGCCAATGACCCCGCCTTCGCCGCCGAACTCCGCAAACTCTGCGACGTCTACGTCGATGACGCCTTCGGCTGCGCCCACCGCGCCCACGCCTCCGTCGACGCCCTGCCCCGCCTGTGCTCCGAACGCGGCGCCGGACGCCTGATGTTCCGCGAGGTCGAGGCGCTCTCGAAACTGCTCGGCAAGGTCGATAGGCCCTTCGTCGCCGTCCTCGGCGGCGCCAAGGTCTCCGACAAGGTCAACGTCCTCAACAACCTCCTCGCCCGCGTCGACGTGTTCGTCATCGGCGGCGCCATGGCCAACACCTTCCTCGCCGCCCGCGGCCTCGAGCTCGGCAAGTCCCTCGTCGAAGCCGACAAACTCGGCGTCGCTCGCGACTTCCTCCGCGCCGCCCAGGACAAGGGCGCCCAGGTGCTCCTGCCCTCCGACCTCGTCGTCGCCGCCGGCCCCGACGACCCCGCCGGCTCCGTCGTCCCCGCCGACGCCGTCGGACCCGACCGCGCCGCCTTCGACGTCGGCCCGGCCTCCCTCGCCGCCTTCAAGGAACGCATCGCCGTCGCCGGCACCGTCTTCTGGAACGGCCCGCTCGGCCTGTTCGAGAAATCTCCCTTCGCCCAGGGCACCATGGCCATCGCCAAGGCCATCGCCTCCTGCTCCGGCTTCACCGTCGCCGGCGGCGGCGACTCCGTCGCCGCCATCGGGCAGGCCGGCCTGGAAAAAATGTTCGGACACGTCTCCACCGGCGGCGGCGCCTCCCTCGAACTCCTCGAGGGTCGGAAACTCCCCGGCATCGCCGTCCTCGAGGAATGACAACGGAGGCTCCCGCCATGCGTCCGCTCGTCGTCGGAAACTGGAAAATGCACGGCACCACCGCCTTCGCCGCCGAACTGGCGCGCGGCGTCGTCGAGGCGGCTCGCACCCACGCGGCGGTCGAGGTCGGCGTCGCCCCGCCGTTCACCGCCCTGCACGCCGTGCGCGAGGTCGTTCGCGGGACCCCCGTCGCCCTCTGCGCCCAGCACGTCCACCACCAGCCCCAAGGCGCCTTCACCGGCGCCATCGCCGCTCCGATGCTCGCCGACCTCGGCTGCTCGATGGTCCTCGTCGGACACTCCGAACGACGCCACGTCTTCGGCGAAACCGACGAGCAGGTCGCCCAACAACTGCGCGCCCTCCTCGCCAACGACCTGACGCCGATCCTCTGCGTCGGCGAACTGCTCGCCGAACGCGAGGCCGGCCGGACCCTCGACGTCGTCCGCACCCAGCTCGACACCGCCCTCACCGACCTCGACGAGGCGACCGTGCGCCGCGTCGTCGTGGCCTACGAACCGGTCTGGGCCATCGGCACCGGCAAGGTCGCCAGGCCCGCCGACGCCCAGGAAGTCCACGCCTTCCTGCGCGGCCTGCTCCGGCAGCGCCACGCCGAGGCGGTCCGGGTGATGTACGGCGGCTCCGTCAAGGCCGACAACGCGGCCGGCCTGTTCGCCGAACGCGACATCGATGGGTTCCTGGTGGGCGGCGCGTCGCTCAAGGCCGCAGAGTTCGGCGGCATCATCGCCGCCGCCGCCGGAGGGAAGCACGGATAACTCGCGGCGCGCGACGGCCGGAACCCGGCCGCCGCCGCCGCGTCGTTCGGGCCGCCCGCGAGAGAACGGGCGGCCCCAGGTGGAGATGAAATGCTCGGACTCCTCGAAGTCGTCCTGATCGTCCTGCACGTCATGCTGTGCCTGTTCCTGATCCTCGTCGTCCTGCTCCAACCGGGACGCGGCGGCGGGATCGGCGGCGCCTTCGGCGGCTCCAGCCAGACCGTCTTCGGCTCCCGCGGCGCCGGCACCTTCCTCAGCAAGATGACCGCCGTCAGCGCCGCCCTGTTCATGGTCAACTCGATCGCCCTGACCAAACTCTCCAGCGGAGGCGGCGACCTCCCCTCCGCCATCGCCGACGACGAGGAGAAGTCCACCGTCATCGCCCCCGGCGCCAAGCTCGATCTCGCCGGCTCCGATGCCGGCACCCCCGCCGACGCCGACCTCACCCCCCCGCCGGCCGCCGACGCCGGCCCCGCCGCCGAGGAAGCCGTCGCCGCCAAGGTCGCCGAACCCCAGCCGGTCGATGCCGGCACGGCCCCCGAGGCCGGACCGCCCGCCGTCGAACCGACCCCCACCCTCGAGGTCGGCGGCCCCGGCGAGCCCACCCCGTTCCCGGGCATCCCGGGAACGACTGCCGAGCCCGCCGCCGCTCCCGCGCCGGCCCCCGCACCCGTCGCCGCTCCGCCC